>NZ_JBEPEH010000052.1:8129-90014 GCF_040300725.1 Dactylosporangium sp. NPDC000244 | reverse complement strand
GATGTGTTCGGCAACGGGATGCTGCTCTCGCCGTTCATCCGGCTCGTGGCGGCGTTCGACCACCGGCACATCTTCATCGACCCGTCCCCGGACGCCGCGACCTCCTACGCCGAGCGGCGGCGCATGTTCGACCTGCCCCGCTCCTCGTGGGACGACTACGACCGCTCGCTGCTGTCCGCGGGCGGCGGCGTCTACCCGCGCACGGCCAAGTCGGTCAACCTCTCCGAGGAGGCCCGGGCGGTGCTGGGGATCACGGCCACCGGGCCGCTCGCCCCGAACGACGTCATGCACGCGATCCTCGCCGCGCCCGTGGACCTGTTCTGGAACGGCGGCATCGGCACCTACGTCAAGGCGACCGGGGAGTCCCACGCCGACGTCGGTGACAAGGCCAACGACTACGTGCGGGTCAACGGCCGGGAGCTGCGCGCGAAGGTCGTCGGCGAGGGCGGCAACCTGGGCCTGACTCAGCGGGGCCGCATCGAGTACGCGCTCAACGGCGGCCGCATCGCGACGGACTTCATCGACAACTCGGCCGGCGTCGACTGCTCCGACCACGAGGTCAACATCAAGATCCTGCTCGACCGCGTGGTCGCGGCGGGCGAGCTGGAGGCGGCCGAGCGCAACCCGCTGCTGGCCGAGATGACCGACGAGGTCGGCGAGCTGGTCCTGCGCGACAACTACGACCAGGCGACGGCGCTGGGCAACGCGCGGGCGCAGTCGCGCTCGCTGCTGCCCGTGCACAAGCGGCTCATCGCCGACCTGGAGCGGCGCGGGCAGCTCGACCGGGCCCTGGAGGGGCTGCCGGGCGACGAGCTGCTCGACGAGCGGGCCGCCACCGGGGTCGGGCTCACCTCGCCCGAGTTCGCGGTGCTGCTCTCCTACGTGAAGATCGTGCTCGAGCGCGAGATCCTCGACTCCGACCTGCCGGACGAGGAGTGGACCCACGACGTGCTGGTCGAGTACTTCCCGACCCCGCTGCGCGAGCGGTTCGCCGAGGCGATGGCCGAGCACCCGCTGCGCCGCGAGATCGTCACCACCGCGGTCGTCAACGAGGCCGTGAACCGGGGCGGCACATCGTTCTTCCACCGCGCCTCCGAGGAGACCGGTGCCGGGGCCGCGGACGTGCTGCGCGCCTCGGTCGTGGTCAGCGAGGTGTACGGGCTGTCGGAGCTGCGGCGGGCGGTCGAGTCGCTCGACAACAAGATCCCGACGAAGTCGCAGACCGCCGTCTACCTGGAGATGCGGCGGCTGCTCGACCGGGCGGTCCGCTGGCTGGTCTCCAACCGGCGGCTCCCGATCGACGTGCCCGCCGAGATCGCGCGGCTGAAGCCCGGCATCGCCCGGCTGCTGCCGCAGCTGGACACGCTGTTCCGGGGCCGGGAGCGCGACGCGCTGTACGCCAACACCGAGGGGCTGCGGGAGCTGGGGCTGCCCGAGGAGATCGCGGACAGCACGACCCGGATCATGTACGGCTTCGGCCTGCTCGACATCGTCGAGGTCGCGTCGACGACGGACCGCGACGTGAACGAGGTCGCGACGGTCTACTACCTGCTCTCCGAGCGCTTCCGGGTCGACGATCTGCTGTCGCGGATCTCGGCGCTCCCGCGCGAGGACCGGTGGCAGACGCTCGCCCGGATGGCGTTGCGCTACGACCTGTACGCCGCGCTGGCCGCCCTCACCGCGGAGGTGCTCAACGGCACCTCGCCGGAGGCGGACCCGGAGGAGCGGGTGCACGAGTGGGAGCAGAGCAACGCGACCTCGATCGCGCGGACGCGTAACGCGATCGGCGAGTTCGGGGAGTCGCCCGGGGACCTGGCGGCGCTGTCGGTGCTGCTGCGTCAGATCCGCACCCTCGTGCGAGCCTCAGCCGCGTAGCGGCTGGTGTCCGTGGCACCACGGACACGGCTAGGGCGGTCCCTTTCGGCCGAAGGCCCTCAGGGACCGCCCTTTTGTCTGGCGGGAGCAACGGTCCGCAGGTGACGCGGACCCGAGCAGGAAGCTTGTGGCTCCTGGTTCTTGGCTCTTGGCTTTTGGGCTGCGCTTTTGGGCTGCGCTTTTGAGCTGCGCTTTTGAGCTGCGCTTTTGAGCTGCGCTTTTATGCGGCCAGGCCGAGCGTCTCCGCGGCGGCGCGGCCGTTGGCATGGCTCGCGCCCCAGGTCGTGATGAACGCCTTCGCGCCGCTCGGGCGCCACGACGACGGCCAGCCCATCTCGACCACGGTCACCGCGTGGGTCTGCGCCAGCGTCTCCACCAGCGCGCGGGCGCCCGGGAGGCGGTGCACGTTGCGGCCGACCACCACGATCGGGCGGGCGCCCGCGCGGGCGCGCACCTCGGCCGGGTCCGCCTGGGCGGCCACGACGCGCAGCTGCTCGGTGCCGTTGACGTGCGGGCCGAGGCCCCACGGCACGCGGCCGGCGGCGATCGACGACTCGGACTCGAGCTGGACGATCAGCGGCGCGGTCGCGCGGTCGTGGGTGCCCTCGATCCGCACGGCGCTCAGGGCCGCGGGGTAGCCCAGGCCCGGCTCCTCGCGGTCGGTGCGGTCGCCGCTGCGCGTCCACGCGCTCAGGTCGGCCACGCGCGCCACGGCCTCCTCGAGGCGGGCGAGCGGCAGGCGCCCGTCGCGCACGGCCGCGACGATCTCGTCCGCGCAGGCCCGCGTGATCTGCTCGTCGATGTCGGCGCCGATGCAGAGCAGGTCGGCGCCCGCGGCCAGGGCCAGCACCGCGCCCTCGGGGATGCCGCCGGCGTAGCGGGCCGCGCCCAGCATCTCCAGCGCGTCGGTCACCACGACGCCGGTGAAGCCCAGCTCGCCGCGCAGCAGGTCGACCAGCACCGCGCGGCTGAAGGTCGCGGGGGCGTCGCCGGTGAGCGCGGGGACGCGGATGTGCGCGGACATGATCGACTTGGCGCCGGCCTCGATCGCGGCGACGAACGGGGGCAGCTCGCGGCCGCGCAGCAGGGCCGGGTCGATGTCCACGGTCGGCAGCTCGCGGTGCGAGTCGGCGAGCGTCGCGCCGTGGCCGGGGAAGTGCTTGGCGCACGCGGCGACGCCCGCGCCCTGCAGGCCGAGCACCGCGGCGGCGGTGTGCGTGGCGACGGAGATCGGGTCGGCGCCGAAGCTGCGGGTGCCGATGATCGGGTTGTCGTCGGCGGTGTTGACGTCCACGGTCGGCGCGAGGTTGAGATTGATGCCGAGGGTCTCGAGCTCGGCGCCGATGGTGCGGTACACCCTGCGGGTGACGGCGGGGTCACCGAGGGCGCCCAGCGCGGCGTTGCCCGGGTAGGGGCTGCCGGCCCGGTGCGCCAGGCGGGTGACGTCGCCGCCCTCCTCGTCGATGGCGATGAGCACGCCGTCGCGCGCTGCGTGCAGGCTCGCGGTCAGCTTCGCGAGCTGGTCGCGCTCGACGATGTTGAAGCCGAAGAGCAGGTGTCCGGCCATCCCCTCGGCGAGGAGGTCCACGGCCCACGCCGGGGCCTCCTCCCCGCGGAAGGCGCCCAGCAGCGTGCCCATGGCCAGCCGGTGGAGTCCGGGATCGGTCGACACGTTGGTTCCCCCCTCAGCGCGGGCGCGCATGCGGCGCGGGCGCCGCACGCTCGTCCGATGCGCTATCCACGATCGTAAGAGCTTTTTGACCGGTTGTGCGTAGGCCGAGTGGTGGGTCCGGCCGTACGCTCTCCGAATAGGTTGCTTGTGGCACGCTAATAGGAAAGTTTCCTAAATACTAGGGGTCTTCGTCACGATGAGTTCCGCCCGACTGCCCGGCACGCCTCGCCTGCTGCGCGCCCTCAATGATCGTGCCGCCCTCGAGCTGCTGCTGAGCCGAGGACCCCTCACCCGTGCGCAGCTCGGCGAGCTGACCGGGCTGTCCAAGGTCACCGCGTCCCAGTTGGTCGAGCGGCTGGAGGAGCGCGGCCTCGTGGCCCGCGTCGGCGAGCAGGCCGGCGGGCGGGGGCCGAACGCCCAGATGTACGCCGTGGTGCCCTCCACCGCGTTCGTCGTCGGCGTCGATGCCGGCCCCACGCACGTGGTCGCCGGGGTGGCGGACATCACGGGCAACATCGTCGGGCGCACCGACGTGGCCATCGGCGACGGCGACGACCCGGTCAAGGTCGTGCACGCCGCCGTCGTGGAGGCGGCCTCGGCCGGAGGCGCGCCGATCGACCGCATCCGGCGGATCGTGCTCGGCACGCCCGGCCTCGTCGACCCCAAGAGCGGCGAGATCACGTTCGCCTGGGACCTCCCGCGCTGGCACCGCGGCCTGCTCACCGCCCTGCGCGAGGACCTCGGCCGCCCCGTCATGTTCGAGAACGACGTGAACCTGGCCGCGATCGCCGAGCAGCACTCGGGCGCGGCCGTCGGGGCGCGGGACTTCGTGCTCGTCTGGCTGGACCGCGGCGTCGGCACCGCGGTCGTGCTCGGCGGCCGCCTGCACCGCGGCTCGGCCGGGGCCGCGGGCGAGATCGGATACCTGCCCGTCGCCGGCACCCAGATCAGCCGCGACGCGTCCCGGCGCTCGAAGAACGGCTTCCGCACCCTGGTCGACGCGGCGGCGGTGCGCTCGATCGCGAAGACCCACGGGTTCAAGTCGGCGGGGGCGGCGGAGGCGGTCCGGGCGGCCATCGCCGCGGGCACCGCGGGCAGCCCGTTCCTCGACGAGCTGGCGCGGCGCATCTCGCTCGGCGTCGCCTCGGTCGGCCTCGTGCTGGACCCGGAGCTCGTGGTCCTCGCGGGCGACGTGGGGCAGGCCGGCGGCGCGGATCTGGCCCAGCGGGTGCAGCACGAGGTCGCCGCGATCGCCGTGGTCTCCCCGCGCGTGGTGGCGACCGAGGTGTCCTCGGAGCCGGTGCTGCACGGCGCGATCCTGACGGGTCTGGACGCGGTGCGCGAGGAGGTCTTCGGCTCGACGGCGTGAAAGTTTCACGCCGTCGAGCCGTTCAGGCGATCAGCGGGCGTCGCGGCGGCGCATGGACAGGAAGGCCGCGGCGGCCACCGCGGCCACCACCGCCGCGATCACCAGGCCGCCCGTCCCCCACGTCGCATGGAAGGTCGACCGGGCCACGTTCGCGGTGGTGTTCGGGTCGGGCACGACGCCCAGGTTCAGCCAGGCGCGGGCGTAGCTCGACAGGCGGTACGGCTCCGCGTAGTCGATGGTCTCGACCACGGTGAAGACGACGGTGCTGCCGAACTCCCACAGCAGCAGGTACGCGATGCCGGCGCCGAGGGCGGCGGACGTGTGCCGCCCGATCGACGCGACCGAGAAGCCCAGCGCGGTGCCGGCCATGGCGATGAACACCACGCGCAGGCCGGTGAGGAGCAGGGATCCGAACTCGGGCGCGCTCATCCGGCTCACGTTGTCGTTGCCCGGGGCGAGGGCCAGGAAGGCGGCCGTCCACAGCCCGAGGTACACGACCGACATGAGGGCGACGCCGGAGACGACGGCCAGCAGTTTCGCCCCCAGCACGGCGCCGCGGCGGGGGGCCCACAGCAGCAGGCCGGCCATGCCGCCGGAGCTCCACTCGACGCCCACGAACGAGGCGCCCAGCACAAATCCGGCGAGGGCGAAGAGGACGGCGGCACCGTAGTACAGCGACGGCCACTGGCGGTGGAACGAGAACCCGTAGTCCAGCAGCGAGTCGGCGGTCGGGCGGGGCCCGTAGTCGCACGCCTTCGGCAGGTCCTCGCCCGGCTCGGCCTGCTCCAGGCCGCTCTGGACGCGCCCGCAGTGCTCGGTGCGCTGGTCCCACAGCTGCGCCAGCGGGCCGGCGCGCTCCGCGGCGGCCGCCTGCTCGGCCGCGCTCGGGCTGCTGCCGGTGAGGGTGAAGCCGAACGTGAGGAAGGCCAGCAGGGTGCCGACCAGGACCGCGGTGACGAGCGAGATGCGCCGGGCGAAGAGCCGTGACCACTCCGCGGCGAACAGGTGCCTCATGCCGGCCGCCCCTCAGGGGTCCACTCGGAGTCGTCCACGGGCCGGAAGGAGCCGCTGGGGCCGCCGCCCGTGATGGTCAGGAACGCGTCCTCCAGCTGCGCGACCGGGGACAGCTCGCGCACCCACATGTCGTGGACGCCGAGCGTGTAGGACACCCAGGCCGGCTCCGCGAGGTCGTGCACGACGAGGTGGTCGCCGGTCACGCTCACGTCCGCGCCCGCCTCGGCCAGGATCTGGGCCGCGCGCTGGTGGTCGTCGACGCGCACACGGTACGAGCCCTTGTCCGCGACCGCGAGAACTTCGGAGACCGGGCCGGCCGCGACCGTACGGCCGCGGGAGATGATCGTGACGGAGTCGCAGACCTGGGCGATCTCGGCCAGGATGTGACTGGAGATGACGACCGTCTTGCCCTGCTCCGCGTGGCCGCGCAGCAGGTCCCGCATCTCGCGCACGCCCGCGGGGTCGAGCCCGTTGTTGGGCTCGTCGAGGATGAGCAGGTCCGGGTTCTTCAGCAGCGCCGACGCGACCGCGAGGCGCTGGCGCATGCCGAGGGAGTAGGACCGCACCATGTCCTCGGAGCGGTCGGAGAGCCCGACCTGGTCGAGGACGACCCCCACCCGCTGCTTCGGCACCCCGCCGGCCTTCGCCAGCAGGGAGAGGGTTTTGTACCCCGTCAGGTTGCCGAAGAACGCGGGCGCCTCGACGATCGCGCCGACCCGCGAGGCCATCTCGGCCTGGAACCGCGGCACCGGTTCGCCGAAGATGCGCATGCGTCCGCCGTCGGCGCGCAGGAGGCCGAGCAGTGTCTTGAGCGTCGTGGACTTGCCCGAGCCGTTCGGTCCCAGGAACCCGTGGATCTGTCCCGGCTCGACCAGCATGTCCAGCTTGTCGAGAGCGGCGCGCGGCCGGCCGAACACGCTCTGGTACGTCTTGACCAGACCGTCGATTTCCAGTGCGGGTGTCATCGGAGCGCAGAATACGGCCTTCGTCACGTCGGCGTGGCCCCGCCAGCCGTCGATATGTGCGGCGTGGTTGGATTGGCACGTGTCAGATGACCTTGTCATCGCCGTCGACGATGCGACGGTCACCCGCAACGGCAACCATCTCATCCGATCGGTGAGCTGGCAGGTCGAGCTGGACGAGCGCTGGGTGATCCTCGGCCCCAACGGGGCCGGCAAGACCACGCTGCTCAACCTCGCGGGCGCGCGGATGCATCCGTCGAGCGGCACGGTCACCGTGCTGGGCGAGCAGCTGGGCCGGACGAACATCGCCGAGCTCAAGACCCGCCTGGGCTTCTCGTCCAACGCGCTGCGGCTACCGTTCGAGGAGACCGCGCGCGACGTGGTACTCACCGCGTCGTGGGCCGTGATCGGGCGCTACCGTGAGGCCTACGACCGCATGGACGAGGGGCGCGCCATGGCCCTGCTCGACCAGCTCGGGGTCGCGGGGCTGGCCGACCGCGTCTACGGCACCCTGTCCGAGGGGGAGCGCAAGCGGGTACAAATCGCTAGGGCCCTCATGACGGACCCTGAGCTGCTCCTGTTGGACGAGCCGTCGGCCGGCCTGGACCTGGGCGCCCGGGAGGACCTGGTGCGCCGGCTCGCCGACCTCGCGGCCGACCCCGACGCCCCCGCCATCGTGCTGGTCACCCACCACGTGGAGGAGATCCCGCCAGGCTTCACCCACGCAATGCTGATGCGCGAGGGCGGCGTGGTGGCGCAGGGCCTCCTGCACGACACAATCACGGCGGACAACCTGTCGAAGGCGTTCGGTATGCCATTGAAACTCACGATGGTGGACGACCGCTTCCACGCCCAGTCCTGACGTGTAGCGCACCTGCCGCCTTTGCACCGGTAGCGTCCGCGCCGCCCGCGCCTGCCGCCGCGTCGTGGCGTCCGCGCCTTCGCGTCCGCGCCGGGTGGTGTTTTGCGCCTTCGCGTCCGCAACGCGTGGTGTTTGCGTTGCGCCGTGGCGTGCCGCTGCGTCTGTGCGCCGCATCCGTCCCGCGCCGCCGGCGCCTTTGCGCCGCGGTCGTGGCGTTTGCGCTGTCCGTGCCTGCTGCCGCGCTGTGACGTCGGCGCCTTTCGCGCCGTCGCGTCCGCGCCGCGCGCCCTCGCGCCACGTGTTGTGGTGCCCGCGCGCCGTGGCGTCCGTGCCTGCTGCCGCGCCGCGCGCCTTTGCGCCGCGGTCGTGGCGTTTGCGCTGTCCGTGCCTGCTGCCGCGCTGTGACGTCGGCACCTTTCGCGCCGCCGTGTCCTCGCGCGGTGTCCTCGCGCCGCGCGTGCCCGCTGCCGCGCTGTGGTGTTGGCGCTTTCGCGTCGTGGTGCCCGTGCCTTCGCGTCCGCGCCGCGCCCCGCGGTGTTTGCGTCGCGCCGTGGCGTGCCGCTGCGGCTGTGCACTTCGTCCATTCCGCGCCGCCCATGCGTGCTGCCGCGCTGTGACGTCGGCGCCTTTCGCCGTTGCGTCCGTGCCGCGCGTCCACGCCTTCGCGCCGGGCGTCCGCACCGCGCGCCCTCGCGCCACGCGTCGTGGCGTCCCCGCTCTCGGGCCGCGCCCCCGGCCCGCGCGCCGCGCCCGCGCCCTCGCGCCGTGCCCTCGCGCCCGGCCCGCGCTCTCACGCCCGCGCGCCCGCGCGTCGCGCGCCGCGCGCCGTGGCGTCCGTGCGTACTGCCGCGCCGAGGCGTCCGCGCCCGCGCGCTCGGCCCGCGCGCCCGCGTCCGCGCGCCCGCGTCCGCGCGCCCGCGTCCGCGCGCCCGCGTCCTCGCGCCCGCGCGCCGCGCCCGCGCGCTCGGCCCGCGCGCCCGCGCGTCGCGCGCCGTGGCGTCCGTGCGTGCTGCCGCGCCGAGGCGCCCGCGCGCCCGCGCGCTCGGCCCGCGCGCCCGCGCCCTCGCGCCCGGGCCGCGCCCGCGCGTCGCATGCCGTGGCGTCCGTGCGTGCTGCCGCGCCGAGGCGTCCGCGCCCGCGCGCTCGGCCCGCGCCCGCGCCCGCGCGCTCGGCCCGCGCCCGCGCCCGCGCGCTCGGCCCGCGCCCCCGCGCGCCGCGCTCGGCCCCGCCCGCGTCCTCGCGTCGCGCGCCGTGACGTCCGTGCCTGCTGCCGCGCTGGCGTCCGCGCCCTCGTGCCGTGGCGTTCGCGCCGCGCCGTGGCGTGCGGCTGCGTCTGTGTGCCGCGTCCACCCCGCGCCGCAGTTGGCCCCCGCGATCGCGTCTGCCTCCCGGCCGCGCCGCGGCTCGCCTCCGCGCGTGTGTCGCTGTTCGTGGGCGTCTGCCCCGCGTTCGCGAGGATGCGCAGCCATGATGAGCGATCCGTGCCGGTAGAAGCGACAAATCCCCTGGCAGGCGAAAAATCCGATATGGTCGACCGTCAATTGGGTCAGGCGGCGTGGCTTCTTCGCCGGTGCCATGGGTTCGGGTTGGACTGGCCGTGAATGGGGCGGTGTCGTCCCGGTCGATTTCGGATCGTGTCCTGCGGCCGTTTTGGCGGAATGGTGATGCGGCGGTGGAATTGCGCGGCCTTGGCGTGCGGAATTCTTGCAGGGAAACGTAGCGCTGGGTTTGGTGCAGACGCTGGCGCGATTCTCCTCGGCGTGTTGGTGTGCGTCGGACGGGGTAATTCCCGCGGGGCCGTGGATGCGGCGCAGCTTCTCCGCATGCCGTCTCACCAGCCCCCAGTCGCGCCGCCTCTGCGCCTCCTTGCGGAACTCGTCCTTCCCCGGCCACCAATTCCGCGCCTTCGTCCGATCCCGCATAGCAGCCAATTCCCGCGAACTGAACAACTGCATCTGCCCCATGCCAGCAATTATCCCCGAATGCGACCGAAACCACGATCTCGGATCACGACGCGGCGCAAATGGCGAATATGTTGGACCCCGATAGGAGGCCAACGACGCCGCTGGGCCAGGCGGACCCATTTGGCGGCCAAGGCCCGCTGCTGCGCTTCGCGCGAGTCTGGGCAGGCGCGATCGGCTGAGCGAAGGTGAGCAAGGGACGGCCCGCCGCTGCCCACCGGAAGACCGCGAGCGGCGGGGCGCCGGCTCTGTCGGAGTCGCGGCGCCCCGCTGCGGGCTAGGGCTCAGCGGCCCCCGAAGGAGGGCTTGCGCTTCTCCACGAAGGCGGACATGCCCTCGGCCTTGTCCTCGGTCGCGAACAGCCCCGCGAACAACTGGCTCTCCCAAGCCAGGCCCGAGGCGAGGTCCATCTCCAGGCCCCCGTCCACCGCCTGCTTCGCCGCGCGCAGGGCCAGGGCCGGGCCGTTCACGTAGGGGCGGACGAGGGCGAGGGCGGCCTCGTAGACGTCGGCGCGCGGTACGACGCGATCGACCAGGCCCATGGCCAGGGCCTCGGGGGCGGGGACGAAGCGGCCCGACATGATCAGGTCCTTCGCTCGGGCGGGGCCGACCAGGCGGGCCAGGCGCTGGGTGCCGCCGGCGCCGGGGATGATGCCCAGGGTGATCTCCGGCTGGCCCAGCTGGGCGTCCTCCGCGGCTATGCGCCAGTCGGCGGTCAGGGCCAGCTCGCAGCCGCCGCCCAGGGCGTAGCCGGTGATCGCGGCCACGACCGGCTTCGGGATGCGCGCTACGGCGTCGAAGGCGGAGCTCAGCGCGACCGCGCGCCGGGACATCTCGGCATAGCCCATGCCGGCCATCTCCTTGATGTCCGCGCCGGCCGCGAAGACCTTCTCGCCGCCGTAGATGACCACCGCGCGCACGTCGTCGCGCGCGGTCGCCTCCTGTGCGGCCGCGCGCAGCTCCTCCTGCACGGCGATGTTCAGGGCGTTCATCGGCGGGCGGTCGAGCCGGATGGTGCCGATGCCGTCCGCGGCCTCGAGCCTGACCAAAGTCACCTTGTGTCTCCTCAACGTCGTTGTCGTTGCCCGGAGCGTATTCGCCTGTACCGTCTGAGGTGCCATGGCCACCACGTACTACCGCGACAACGTGGTGCACATCAGCTCCGGCGGTGTGCGCGTCGCTGAAGCCTGGTATCCCCTCGACACGCTCACCTACATCTGGCACGAGCGCACGGGGCGGCTGCGCCACGGGGCGTACATGATCGGCACCCGCGGCGGCGCGGTGCTCCTCGTCATCGGCCTGCTGGTCGCGGCCGCGATGGCGGCCCGGAGGATCGACTTTCACGGGGAGCAGCGCACGATGTACATCGCCGGCGGCATCCTCGCCGTGATCGTCATCGGCGGCGTGGTCGCGTTCTGCCTGGAGGGGCTGCTCGATCTGCTCGACCGCGCCCACGACCACGGCAAGGGCGTGCACGAGATCTGGGTGCGCACGACCGGCGGGGACTCGATGATCTATTCGACCACGGACGCCCCCAAATTCGGGCAGATCTATCGCGCGCTCCAGCGGGCGGTCGAGCAGTCCGCCTAGACTGCGCGGCATGGTGGCCCTCGGCGTGGACTTCGGCACGTCGCACACGGTGGCGGTGGCTCGCTGGCCCGACGGCCGCACCCGCCCGCTGTTGTTCGACGGCTCGCCGCTGCTGCCCTCCGCCGTGACGCTCGAGGAGCAGGGGCTGCTCGTGGGCCGCGACGCGGTGCACGGCGCCCGCCGCGCGCCCGAGCGGTTCGAGCCGAACCCGAAGCGCCGCATCGACGAGGGCTCGGTGCTGCTGGGGGAGCGCCCGGTCGCGGTGGCCGAGATGATGACCGCGGTGTTCCGGCGGGTGCTGGCCGAGTTCTCCCGCACCGCCGGCGGCGCGCCCGGGGCGGTGACCGTCACCCACCCGGCCGGCTGGGCCGCGACGCGGCGCACGACGCTGCACGAGGCGGTGCGCCGGGCCGGGCTGCCCGGGGCCGTGCTGGTGCCCGAGCCGGTCGCCGCGGCCACCTACTTCGTGAGCGTCCTGAAGCACATGGTTCCCGTGGGTTCGGGCGTCGTCGTGTACGACCTCGGCGCGGGCACATTCGACGGCAGCGTGGTCGCCCGCACCGCGGCCGGCTTCGACGTGCGCGCCGTGGGCGGGCGTGACGACCTCGGCGGCCTCGACTTCGACGAGCTCGTCGTCGGGCTCGTGAGCCGGGCCGTGCCCGCGGAGGACTGGGCCCGGGTGACCGCCGACCCGCGCGCGACCCGGCAGCTGCGCGACGAGGCGCGGGAGGCCAAGGAGCGGCTGTCGCGGGCCGCGTCGGTGACGGTCATGGTGCCGGTGCTCGACGTGGACGTACCGGTGACGCGGGAGGAGTTCGAGAACGCCGCGCGGCCGCTGGTGGAGCGCTCGGTCGGCTCGCTCGCCGAGACGCTGCGCCTGTCGCGGCTCACCGCGGACCGGGTCGCGGGCATCTTCCTCGTCGGCGGCGGGAGCCAGATGCCGCTGGTCGCGACCGAGCTGCACCGCGAGTTCGGGCGGGCGCCGGTGACCATCGAGCAGCCGGAGATGGTGGTCGCCGAGGGCGCCGTGCTGGTCGGCAAGGCGGTGCGCACCACGAAGACCGGCCAGGTCGTGCCGGAGCAGGCGCATCGCTCCGAGCAGATGGCGCTGCCGGCGACGAGCGGCAGCCTCCCGGTCGTGGCGCCTCCGGTCTCACCCGCGACGGCACCCAACCGGCCGATCAGTCCGACACCGATCAGTCCGACACCGATCAGTCCGACACCGATCAGTCCGACACCGATCAGTCCGACACCGGTCAGCCCGATGCCGGTGAGCCCGGTCCCGGTCAGCCCGATGCCACGGCCCTATCCGGTCCCGCAGCGGCCCGTCTACCCGCCGCCGGTGTTCCTGCCGCCGCCCCCGCCGCAGATCGTGTACTACCCCGTGGCGCCGATCCCGATTCGCAAGGGCCCGTGGTCGATCCGCTGGCCGGCGGCGTTCATGACGACCTACGGCATCCTGCTCTACTTCCTCACCGGCCTGCTCCTGCTCGCCGCCGGGCTGCCGCAGCTCCTGCGCGACAACCCGCCGCCGGAGTGGGACGAGGCGCGCATCGACCAGGTCACCACCGAGGCCCTGGAGTGGGCGGGCATCTGCGCGGTCGCGGCCACGCTGCTCATCAACGGTGCCATGCGGGCGCGGCGGCCGGCGAGCGGGCATCACTGGTACCCCCTCGCGCTCTGCCTCGTCGTGGCCGTCGGCAACGCGGCGCTGACCTCGTCCGGTGGCGGCTACTGGACCCTCGTGCCCGCGGTGGTGTTCGCCCTGTCGACGGCGATGCTCCTGCTGCCCGCGTCGAGGCGCTGGATGCGCCGCCCGCCGAAGCCGGCTGCCCTGAAGCCGACCGACAGGGAGGCCGGGTCGTAAGCGCGGCCTAGACTTCTGCTCATGCCTACGCCAGGGATCCGGCTCGGGGTCGACTTCGGCACCTCGAACACCGTCGCCGTCGTGCGGTGGCCGGACGGGCGCTCCCGGCCCCTCATCTTCGACGGGTCGCCGCTGCTGCCCTCGGCGGTCTACGCCGAGCCCGGCGGCGCGATCATCGTCGGCCGCGACGCCGTGCACAGCGCGCGCCTGGAGCCGGCCCGCTTCGAGCCGAACCCGAAGCGGCGCATCGACGACGGCACGGTGCTGCTCGGCGACCGCGAGGTGCCGGTCCAGGAGCTCATCGCGGCCGTCCTGCGCCGGGTCCGCGACGAGTGGGTGCGCACCGTCGGCGACGTCGTGCCGGAGGCGACGGTGACGATCCCGGCGTCCTGGGGCGCGACCCGCCGCCTCGCGATCGCCGACGCCGCCGAGGCTGCCGGCCTGGGCCGGGTGCGCCTGGTGCCCGAGCCGGTCGCGGCGGCCGCCTACTTCACCCAGGTCCTCGGCCACGAGGTGAAGGTCGGCTCGGTCGTGGTCGTGCACGACTTCGGGGCCGGCACGTTCGACGCCAGCGTGGTCGCGCGCACCGCGGACGGCTTCGAGGCGCTCGCCGTCGACGGCCGCGACGACATCGGCGGCATCGACGTGGACAACGCCGTCGTCAAGCACATCGGCACCATCTGCGAGCCGCGCGCGCCGCAGGAGTGGTCGCGGCTCATGAGCCCGCAGACCGTCGAGGACCGCCGGCACCGCCGCCTGCTGTGGGACGACGCGCGGGTGGCCAAGGAGCGGCTCTCCCGCCAGCCCGCGTCGGACCTGACGATTCCGCTGCTCAACTTCGACGTACACCTGACGCGGGAGGAGCTCGAGACCCTCGCGCGGCCGATGATCGAGCAGACCGTGCGGGTGACCCAGGGCGTCATGCGCTGGGCCCAGCTCAGCGAGGGCTCGGTCGCGGGCGTGTTCCTGGTCGGCGGCTCCAGCCGGATGCCGCTCGTGGCCACGCTGCTGCACCGCATGCTCGGCACCGCGCCGACCGCGATCGAGCAGCCGGAGCTTGTCGTGGCCGAGGGCAGCATGCTCACCGGCTCCAAGTCCACCCAGCCGAGCGGCCAGCCCGCCCCGGGCCCGGCGACGGGCGTGCTGCCGCAGGTGCCGGGCTTCCCGTGGGAGCGGCCGGAGCAGCGCACGGAGCAGCCCCCGGCGCCGCCGGTGTCGGCCCCACCGGTGTCGGCCCCGCCGGTCTCCACGCCGCCGGCGTTCTCGATGCCGCCCCCGAGCCGGTTCGGCACCCCGGTCTCGGCCCCGCCCGCGCAGACCCCGATGTGGCCGGAGATGCCACCCGCCGCCCCGGTCTCCGCGCCGCCGCCGGTCTCGTCGCCTCCCGTCTCCGCGCCGCCCCCGGTCTCGGCACCGCCCCCGGTCTCCGCGCCGCCGAACCGGCCCGTGAGCGCCGGGCGCGTCTACGGCTCCGGCGGCGGCGTGCCCGAGTCGGCGACGCGCTACGACGAATACGGCCGCGCCTTCCGCAACGAGACGCCGCAGCAACGACCGCAGCCGCCGAGGCCACAGCCCCAGCCGCAGCCCCAGTCACAGCCGCAGCGGGTCGCCGAGCACGCGCACGTGTACTCGGGCGGCAAGCCGCGCCGTGGCCCGGCCGCCCGGTTCTTCCGCGTGCTGTTCGTGGTCGTGCTGATCGTCGCCGTCCCGCTGGTCGCCGGCGTGATCTCGTACTACCTGACGACCGATCACCTGCCCCCGTTGCTGCAGGAGTGGTTCGACTCGAACCCCTCGTAGCGGCGAACGTGAGTAGGATTCGCGCATGACGACGATCGACGGGCACGGCGGGGACCTCGCGCTGGCGGCGCTGCGCGGCTTCGGGGTCAGCGAGATGTTCACCCTCTCCGGCGGCCACGTCTTCCCGCTGTACGACGCGGCGAAGCGGGCCGGCGTGCGCGTCGTCGACGTGCGCCACGAGCAGTCCGCGGTCTTCGCCGCCGAGGCCGTCGCGAAGCTGCAGCGGCGGCCGGGCCTGGCCGTGCTCACCGCCGGCCCCGGCGTCACGAACGGCGTCTCCGGCCTGACCAGCGCCATGTTCAACGGCGCGCCGGTGGTCGTGCTCGGCGGCCGCGCGCCGCAGTTCCGCTGGGGCTCGGGCAGCCTGCAGGAGATGGACCACCTGCCGATCGTCCAGGCGGTCACGAAGCACGCGGAGACCATCTTCTCCACCGACGAGGTCTACGCGCGGATGCGCGCGGCCGCGCTCACCGCGCTGACCCCGCACCGGGGGCCGGTCTTCGTCGACCTCCCGCTCGAGGTGGTCTTCTCCACCGCGGACGGCATTCAAGAACAAGATCCGGCAGTCGTACCGTCCGAGGAAGCCGACCCCGACGAGGTCCACCGCGCCGTGAGCCTGCTGGCCGCGGCCGAGCGCCCGGTCATCGTCGCGGGATCGGACGTGTGGGCCGGCGACGCCACCGCGGCGCTGCGCGAGGCCGCCGAGGCGCTGCGGATTCCGGTCTTCGCCAACGGCATGGGCCGCGGCTCCCTGCCGCCCGGGCACCCCCTGGCGTTCGCGCGGGCGCGCAAGCCCGCGTTCGGCGGCGCGGACGTGGTCGCGGTCGTCGGCACCCCGCTGGACTTCCGGCTGAACTTCGGCGACTTCGGCGGGGCCCAGGTCGTGCACGTCACCGACGCGCCCTCGCAGCGGGCCACGCACGTCACCCCGGCCGCGGCGCCCACGGGCGATCTGCGCCTGGTGCTGTCGGCCTTCGCGGCGTACGGCGGCCTCGTGGCGGACCACGAGGAGTGGATCGCGACCCTGCGCGCCGCGGAGAACGCGGCCCGGGGGCGCGAGACCGAGGCCCTGGAGGCCGACACCGACCCGATCAAGCCCAGCCGCGTCTACGGCGAGCTGCGCAAGGTGCTGGCCGAGGACGCGGTGACCATCGGCGACGGCGGGGACTTCGTCTCCTACGCCGGCAAGTACCTCGAGCCCGCCCGGCCCGGCACCTGGCTGGACCCGGGGCCGTACGGCTGCCTCGGCACCGGCATGGGCTACGCGATGGGGGCGCGGGTGACCTACCCGGACCGGCAGATCTGCGTGCTCATGGGCGACGGCGCGGCCGGCTTCTCGCTCATGGACGTCGAGACGCTCGTGCGCCATCAGCTGCCGGTCGTGATCGTGGTCGGCAACAACGGCATCTGGGGGCTGGAGAAGCACCCGATGCGCCAGATCTACGGCTACGACCTCGCGGCCGACCTGCAGCCGGGGCTGCGCTACGACGACGTGGTGAAGGCGCTCGGGGGCGCCGGGGAGACGGTCGAGAAGCCCGGGGATCTCGCCGGGGCGCTCGGACGCGCGTTCTCCGCCGGGGTGCCCTATCTCGTGAACGTCCTGACGGACCCCGAGGACGCCTACCCGCGTTCGTCGAACCTCGCGTAGCCGCTACTCCAGCCCCAGCAACCGGGGCAGGGAGCCGATCGAGCCGATGACCTCGTGCGCGCCGGCGGCCTGCAGCGCCTGCCGGTCGCCGGCCCCGGTGAGCACGCCCACGAGCAGGCCCGCGCCCGCGCGCTGGCCGGCGATGAGGTCCAGGGGCGTGTCGCCGACGACGACCATGCGGCGCACGTCCTCGACGCCGAGCTTGAGCGCCGAGACGAGCATGAAGTCAGGGAAGGGGCGGCCGCGGCCGGCGTCGGCGGGGGAGAGCACCAGATCGACCTGGCCCCACCAGCCGAGCGCGTCGATGATCGCCTCCTGGGTGGCCCGGGCGAAGCCGGTGGTGAGCGCCACCTTGATGCCGTTCGCGCGCAGCGTCTTGATCGCCTCGATGGCGCCCGGGATCGGCAGCACGGCGCCCTCGTCGACCAGCAGCCCGTACGCCTCCTCGAACGTCTCGTTGGCGGCCTGGGCCCGTTGCTCGTCCCCGTCGAGCAGGAGGCGGAACACCTCGATCCGGCTCTGGCCCATCGTCTTGCGCACGACGGCGAGCATGCGCTCGTGCTGGGGAGTGCCGGGAGCGACGCCCTCCCCGGCGAAGGCCACCGTGAAGGCCTGCTCGACCAGGCCGTCATCACGCACCGTAGTGCCTGCCATGTCGATGCAGGCGAGTTGCCACGCGGTCATCACGCGATGGGAGCACGGCGAAAAGACCGGAGAGTGAACGGCACAAAACCGTCAGAAGGCACCCGCCCGCCGCATGCCGTGCGGCCGTCCGTCGGGGTCGTGCACGAAGCGGTAGAGCACCCCGGACCACTGCCGGGTCCACCAGGTCAGGTGCGGTGCCTCGTAACGCTGCACGCGTCCGCGCGGCCGGGGGCCCGGGCGGCCCTCGGCGTACCAGCGTTCCAGGTCCGCGGCCGCGCGCTCGAAGGCGCCGACGAACGTCGCGTGGTCATCGTCGTCGATGTCGGCGCCGAGGTGCTCGCGGGCCAGCCGCCGGCGCAGTGACCGTGCGTACCGCCCGGTAGGGTCGGCGACCGCGCACGTCAGCTCGGAGTCGTGGGTCCACGAGCGCAGCGACACGTTGTCGGAGCCGACGGTCGCCCAGGCGTCGTCGACGATGCACACCTTGGCGTGCACGTAGATCGGCGTGCCGTCGGCGTTCTCGGGGCTGAACACGTGCACGCGGTCGCCGCCGGCCTCGTCGAGCATGGCGAGGGCGCGCTCGCGGCCGTACAGCTGCGGGATCTTGCCGATCTTGCCCGGCGCGTCCGGCTGGCGGGGCACGACGGCGACGAGGTGCAGCCCCGGCGTGGCGCGCAGCGCGGCGGCGAAGCACTCGGCGACCTGGGGCGACCACAGGTACTGGTCCTCGATGTAGATCAGGTGCCGCGCCCGCGCGACGGCCTTGCGGTATCCGCGGGCCACGCTGCGCTCGCCGTCGGGGGCGAACGGGTACGCGCCCGAGCGCAGGTGCGGGTACGTCCGCAGCAGCTGCACGCTGAGATCGCCGGCCGGCGGCGGGTCCGGCAACTGCTCCGGCAGGGGGTCGGCGTGCGTGTCCTCGTGGTAGAGCCGGTCGTGCAGCCGGAAGAAGGGGTTGCGCGACAGCGGGGCCGGATCGGTCCAGCGCTCACGGAACGTCGCCTCGACCTGCCCCACGGCCGGGCCACGCAGCTCGACCTGCGCGTCGTGCCAGGGCGGGCGGGGGCCGTACACCGGCGCCATCGAGATCGCCTGTGGATCGCCCTCGTGCTCGTGGGAGTCGCCCCGGCTGTGGCACAGGTCGATCCCGCCCACGAACGCGACGTCGAGCTCGGGGCGGCCCGGGTGGCGCAGCACCACGAACTTCTGGTGGTGCGAGCCGCCCGCGCGGACGCGCATGTCGCGCAGGCACTCGCCGCCCGCCGCCTCGATCTCGTCGCCGAGGTGCTGGTTCTCCTCCTCGTTGAACTGCAGCCGGTCGAAGTGCGAGCGCCACATCAGGCCCTTGACGATCACGCCGCGCTCGGCCGCCTCGCACAGCACCCGGGACACCTCGGTGCCGTCGCCGTCGAGGCGCTGGTCGGGGTCGCCGCGCCAGTCGGTGAACAGGATCAGGTCGCCGCGGCGGGTCGCGCGGACCGCGGGCAGGAGCGCGTCATAGTACTCACGGCCGTCGATGAGCGGCCGCACCGAGTTGCCGTCGGTCCACGGGGCCAGGCCGGTGTGCGGGTTGCCGCGCTCCTCGGCACTCAGAAACCATTCGCTCATTTCGCGGCCGCCTCGGCCAGCTCCCGCTCCCGCGCGGGGCCCGGCTCCGCCACCAGGTCGTGGTTGGGCCGCAGCAGCCACCACACGGCGGTGACCCAGAGCCCGGCGAGCACGCAGCTGCCCAGGATGTCGGTGGGATGGTGCATGCCGCGGTACATCCGCGACACCGCCACCCACAGCGGCATGAGCACCGCCGCGGCCACGAACAGCCAGCGCCACCACGCGCGGGTGCGCGGCATGACGAGCACGGCCGCGGTGGCCCAGATGCAGATCGTTGCCGCGACGTGCCCGGACGGGTAGCTGGAGGTGGGCATCGGCCCGTCCATGTTCTCCACGTCCGGGCGCGCCCGCCCGACGATCGCGGCCGAGCCCAGGAACAGGCTCAGCTCGCCGAACATGACCGTGACCAGGAAGATCACGGGGCGCCAGCGGCGTGCGACGGCGAGCGCGAGGGCGCCGATGACCAGGCCGATGGCGAGGATCGCGTGGGTGTTGCCGACCTCGCTGCCGACGATCGTGATGTGGCCGAGCACGTCCGTGCGGTGCCCGGCGAACCAGTGCGGGATCGTGCGGTCGCCCAGGATGTTGCCGTTGCCGCCGCGGTAGTGCGCGAGCGGGATGCCGAGCGCGACCAGCGCCCCGAACGTCAGCACCCACGCCACGCCGAGCCCGGCTAGCACCCAGGCGCGCCCGTGCCCGGCCCGCTCCGGCTCGTGCGGGTGCTGCTCGGTCGGGCGCAGGTCGTCGGCGGCCTCCGGCTCGAGGCCCTCGGCCAGCGGGGCGGTGACGCTCTGGCCGCGTTCGTACCGCCACAGCTCGAACGCGGCCGCGCAGAGCCCGACCCAGGCCACGCCCAGCGACCAGCCACCCAGCACGTCGGACACGAAGTGCACGCCGAGCGCGAGCCGGCTGAAGCCGATCAGGACCACGATCGCGCCGACGGCGATGAGCACCGGGCGGCGCCACCGGGGCGCGAGCGCCGGGAGGAACACGAGCAGCAGCGCGGCGTAGCAGATGAACGAGTTCAGCGAGTGCCCGCTCGGGAAGCTGTTGCCGCCCCCGTGCGCGACGGGCTGCTCGACCACCGGCCGCAGGCGGCCGACGGCGTGCTTGAGCACCGGGTCGAGCACGAGCCCGCCGAGCGCGGTGGCCAGCAGGAAGCCGGTCAGGCGGAATCGGCGGCGCACCAGGAGTACCGTTGCGGCGATCACGATCAGCCAGGAGAGCACGCCGAAGCTGCCCAGCCGGCTGATCCCGCCCATCAGGTTCACCAGGAACGCGCTCGGCGCGACCAGGGTGTTGAGCCCGTTGGCGACCCCGCGGTCGACGGACTCCAGGGGCAGCCAGCGCACGCGTACGGCGATCACCAGCAGGCTGAACAGCAGGGCCGCGACCCCGAAGCTCGTCATTCTGATCAGGGTCGCCTTGTCACGTCTCACGTTTGCCAACATGCCCAGGATGGGGATTGGCAGAACATGACGAACAACGATCTCCTGAAGTACCTGACGAGGGTCGGGTTCATCGGCTACGGGCTGTTGCACCTCGCCCTCGCATGGGTCGCCGCGCAGATCGCGTTCGGTCAGGGCGGGGAGGAGGGCGACCAGTCCGGCGCCTTCCGGAAGCTCGCCGATCAGCCCTTCGGCGAGTTGCTGCTGTGGTTCGTGATCGTCTGCCTCGTGGCCCTCGCCGTGTGGCAGGCGATTCTGGCTGTGTGGGGACACCGGGACAGCCACGGCAAGGAGCGTGTCTTCGAGCGCGTCTCCTCCGGCGCCCGGGTGGTCATCTACGGCGCCCTGGCGTGGACGGCGGGCAAGGTGGTGCTCGGCGCGCCCGCGTCCAGCGCCAACCAGCAGCAGGAGGCAGCCGCCGGGATCATGGCCAAGCCCGCGGGGGCGTGGCTGGTCGGGCTGGCCGGGCTCGTCGTGCTCGGGCTCGGCATCGGGATGCTGTGGTACGGCCTCAAGCGCAAGTTCGCCAGGAAACTGCACTTCGCCGGGCCCCACGGGCACCAGGCGGCCACCCGCGCGGGGCAGATCGGCTACGCGGCCAAAGGTGTCGCCTTCGGCATCGTGGGGTATCTGCTGGTGGACGCGGCGGTCACGAACGACCCCGGCAAGTCGCGCGGCCTCGACGCGGCCCTGCACACGCTCGTCGGGCAGCCGTTCGGCAAGTTCCTGCTCCTCGCCGTCGCGCTGGGCGTGGCCGCGTTCGGCGTCTACTGCTTCTTCCAGGCCAAGTACCGCAAGGTCGGCTCGTGAGCGTCCGCTCGGCGGTGGTGATCAACCCGTCGAAGGTCCTCGACCTCGACGAGGGCCGCCGCGAGCTGTGCGGGGCGCTCGCCGACGCCGGCTGGCCCGAGCCGCTCTGGCTGGAGACGACGCCCGAGGACCCGGGCTGCGGCATGGCCCGCGAGGCCGTGGCGGCCGGGGTGGAGGTGGTGCTCGTCTGCGGCGGCGACGGCACCGTGATGGCGGTCGCCGGGGAGCTGGCCGGCACCGACGTCGCGATCGCGCTCGTGCCCTCCGGCACCGGCAACCTGCTCGCCACCAACCTCGGCATCCCGCGCGACGTCGCGGAGGCGGTCGCGGTCGCCATCACCGGCACGCGGCGGCGCATCGACGTGGGGGAGGTCGAGGGCGTGGGCGTGTTCGCCGTGATGGCGGGCATGGGCTTCGACGCGGCAATGGTCGGCGACACGCCCGACACGGCCAAGGCGCGCTTCGGCTGGGCCGCCTACGTCGCGACCGGGCTGCGCAATCTCACCCGCCACCGGGCCTCGGTGCGCATCCGCCTCGACGGCGGGCGCTGGCTGCACCGGCGGGCCACCAGCGTGCTCGTGGCGAACGTGGGGCGGCTGCAGGGCGGGCTGCCGCTGCTGCCCGGCGCCGAGCCGGACGACGGCTGCCTGGACGTCGCGGTGCTGACCCCGCGCCACGTGGGGGACTGGGTGCGGCTGGCGGGTGGCGTACTGCTCCGGCGCGGCCCGGCCACGCACGGGCTGGAGACGTTCCGGGTGCGATCCGTCGAGATCCACGCGGCGCGGGACGAGCCGCGGGAGCTCGACGGGGACGTGATCGCGCCCGCGCGGCGGCTGGCCGCACGCGTCCGGCCCGGCGCGCTGGTCGTCTGCGTGCCGTGAGCGATCCGGGCTATGCGCCCGGGTTGTCGTCTTCGCGGCGTTTGAGGTCTTCCTCCCAGCGGCGCAGCAGCTCGGCGTCCTTGCGCGATTGGGCCGTGTCGATGCCGCGCAGGAAGTCGGGGTCGTCGTCGGGGGCGGTCACCTTCTTGCGGGGCCGCCCGCCCGCGACCACGCCCGCGCGCTGTTCGAGCGACACCGGGCGACCGGCGAAGAACCAGGCCACGGGTCCGATGACCGGCACGAGCAGGATCACGAGCACCCACACGGGCCGGGGCAGCCCGCGGATGTCCCCGCGCTCCGAGGAGAGGCAGTCGATCAGCGCGTACAGCGTCACGACCAGCACGATCAAGAAGGGCAGTGCGCGTCCCATGGCGCCATCATGACTCAGCAACGGGGGTCATGACACCAGCAACAGGGTGCCCATCACGCAGTACAGCAGGATGAGCGCGACCAGCCACGGCAGTTCCCGCCCGATCGGGGTGGCCACCGACCGCGTCCGGCGCAGCGCGAGCGCCACCGTGGCGGCCCAGACCAGCCCGACGGCGGCGAGGGCGCACGCGGCCGCCAGATCTCGCAGGTGTACCGCGGCCAGCCGGGCGAGCAGCAGCGCGACCGCCGTCACCGAGACCAGCGTCCGCCGCCACGACAGCTGGGTGCGCTCGAGCTGCGCGCCCGGGGGCGATTCGCTCATAGCAGCGTGGCCACCATCAGCGCGGCCGCGCCCAGGGTGACCACGAGCGCGAGGATCGCCGGAAAGCGCGACGGTGGCAGCGCCTCGCCCTTGCGCATCGCCTTCTCGCTTCTGGCCCAGTGGTCGACCGCCCGGATCGCCACGAGGCCCCCGAGCGCGAGCAGTGCGACCGAGATCACGATGCGCAAGCGGTGCTCGGGCAGGAACTGCGCGACCGCGAGCCCGCCGCCGATCAGCGCCAGCGCGGTGCGCATCCAGGCCAGGAAGGTGCGCTCGTTCGCCAGCGAGAAGCGATAGTCGGGGGTGGTGCCCACCGAGCGGACCTCGTCCGGGTCGAACCAGGTTCGGATCGCCGACCACATGGACATGGTTCGTCTGTCCCCCTCACTACAGTCGCCTGGTGCTCCGTACGACGCTCGCCGGGCTGCGTGCTCACAAGGTACGTCTTGTGCTGACCGCCGTCGCCGTGATGATCGGTGTGGGATTCCTCGCGGGGACCCTGGTCTACGGCGACACCGCGCGTGCGGCGTTCTTCGACGACCTGGCCCGGGCGGCCCGCAACGTGGACGCGTCGGCCGGCCCCGCGTGGGTGCCGTTCGGCGAGCAGTCCTCCGGGTTCAGCGAGAGCAGCCGCCGCCTCGGCCTCGAGGACCTCGACGCGGTGCGCGGCCTGCCGCAGGTGGCCCGCGCGGACGGGCGGATGGCGGAGCGGCTGTCGATGCTCGACCCGCACGGGCGCCTGATCGCCAACTTCGGCAAGGTCGGCTGGGCCGTGTCCACGCCCGGCGAGCCGAGCCTGAGCATGTTCGACGTGGCGGGCGGGCGGCTGCCGCAGCGCGACGGCGAGATCGCGATCGACGCGTCGACGGCCCGCGCCTACGGCTTCCGCGACGGCGACGCCGTGCGCGTGATCGGCGCCGACGGCCGCGAGGTCGCGCTCACGCTGGTCGGCTCGTTCGACCTCGGCGCGAACAAGCGCTTCGCGGGCCTGAGCGTCGCCGCGCTCACCCCCGGCGACATGCGCACGGTCGCGGGCGCGTACGGCTACGCCGAGGTCGTCGCGACCGCGCGGCCGGGCGTGCGCGAGGACGCGCTCGCCGCCGCACTGCGCGAACGGCTGGGCCCCCGGGCGCGGGTGCTCGGCGGCGAGCGGCTGCGCGAGGTGTACGCGACGGCGGCGGCGAAGTACGTCAACGGCTTCCTGGTCGTGCTCTTCGCCTTCGGCCTCGTCGCGCTCGCGGTGTCGGTCTTCGTGATCGCCAACACGTTCGCCATCCTCGTCGCCCAGCGCGTGCGGGAGCTGGCCCTGCTGCGGTGCGTGGGTGCGTCCCGGCGGCAGCTGTTCGGCTCGGTGGTGCTCGAGGCGCTCGTCGTGGGGCTCGTGGCCTCCCTGGGCGGGCTCGCGGCCAGCGTGGCGATCGGCTGGGTGCTGCTGGTCGGCCGCGACGCGCTCGGCAAGTCGGTGCGTGTCGACCACCTCGTCGTCAGCCCCGCCACGGTGCTCGCCGGGCTGCTCGCGGGCACCCTGTGCACCGTGCTGGCGTCGCTGCTGCCCGCGCGCACCGCGAGCCGGGTCCCGCCGATGGCCGCGCTGTCGGCGGCGCCGCTGGAGGCGGCCGTGCCCGGGCACCGGCGCCCGCGCCTCCGGGCGGCCTGGATCCTGGCCGGCGGCGGGGTGCTGCTCGTCGCGGGCGGCACGCGGGCGCCGGGGTTCCTGGGGCTTCCGGTGGTGTTCCTCGGCGCCATCGGGCTGTTCGCGGCCGCGGTCGCCGCGGGGCCCTTCGTCATCGGCCCGCTCACGGCCTGGGTGGGGTGGCTGCCGGCCCGCGTCCTCGGCGCGCCCGCGCGGCTGGCCGTACAGGAGGCGCGGCGCAACCCGAAGCGGGTCGCGGCGACCACGGGCGCGCTGACGGTCGGGCTGGCGTTGATGAGCCTGTTCGCGGTACTGCTGGCAACGACCCGCGCCCAGTCCGAGCGCGAGCTCGACGAGAACTTCGCGGTCGACTACGTCGTCACCGGCGGCTTCGTGTTCAACGAGCGCACCCCCGCCGTGCCCGGCCCCGTGCTCGACGCGCTGCGCGGGCGCCCCGAGCTCGCCGCCGTGGCCGCCGCGCGGGCCCACCAGGCCGAGGTTCGGGGCCGGCCCACCGAGGCGTGGTCCATGGAGCCCGGGGCGCTGGACACCGTGCTGCGCCCGGAGGTCATGCGGGGCTCGGTCGCGGGTTTCGGGCCCGGCACCGTGGCGCTGAAGGGCTCCCTCGCGGACGCGGTGGGTGCCGGGGTCGGGGCGCGGATCACGCTCGGGGGCCGCCCGCTGCGCGTGATCGCCGTCTACGACGACGCGCCCTCGACCGGCGAGATCCTGCTCGACTGGAGCGACTACGCCGCCGTCTTCGGCGCCGGAGGGCCCGACTCCGTGCTGGTCAAGGCCGCGGAGGGGGTGCCACCGGAGACGGCGCGGGCGGCGGTGGACGGCGCCGTGCGCGAGCAGCCCCGGCTGCAGGTGTCCAGCCAGGCCGAGTGGCGGGCCAAGGTCACCGAGAGCCTCGACCGCCAGCTGCTGGTGTTCTCGGCGCTGCTGGGCATGTCGATCGTCATCGCGCTGGCGGGTATCGCCAACACACTCGCGCTCTCGGTGCTGGAGCGCACCCGGGAGACCGCCCTGCTGCGCGCCCTGGGCCTGTCGCGCGGGCAGCTGCGGGCGATGCTGGTGCTGGAGGCGGTGTTCATGGCCGTTATCGGCGCCGTGGCCGGGATCGGGCTGGGCGTGCTCGCGGGGTCGGCGGCGGCCTTCGGGCTCATCGGGCAGTACGGTCACGGCCACCCGGTGGTTCCGGTCGGCCGGCTGGCCTCGTACGCCCTGCTCGCCACGGCCGCGGCCGCGCTCGCCGCGCTGCTGCCGGCTACGGCCTCGGCGCGTGCCACAGTTCGCGGACAGCGTCGGAGACGCAGCACTCCCGCAGGTGCCCGCACGTGCACAAATGGTCGTCCGGGGCCTCGCGGCGGCGGTGTGTGACCAATTCCGCAGCGTGCTGAGCGACCGCCGCCGACAGCGGGCGTTGCGGCTCGAAGATGACCGTTTTATGCGACATTTCACCCACCCCCGCGGTCCAGAGTGCGCCCGATTCGTGATGCTTTTCACCGGCACGGCGAACCTACTGCCCAGTAACATGCGGGAGGGCAGCCTAGTACCGCTTCCCCTGAGCCGTAACGTGGGGCGCATGTCACCAGCGACGGCGCGGTGACTGTCAAGCAGGAGGACCTCGGACCACGATGAAGATCGTCGTACTCGTCAAGCAGGTGCCGGACTCCGGCGCGGAGCGCAACCTGCGCAGTGACGACAACACCGTCGACCGCGCGTCGGCCAACAATGTGATCAACGAGATGGACGAGTACGCCATCGAGGAGGCGCTGCGCCTCCAGGAGGCGCACGGCGGCGAGGTCGTCGTGTTGACCGTCGGTCCCGACCGCGCCACGGAGTCGATCCGCAAGGCGCTGTCCATGGGCCCGGACTCGGCCGTCCACGTCGCCGACGACGCGCTGCACGGCTCGTGCGCGGTCGCCACGTCGAAGGTGCTCGCCGCCGCGATCGCCCGGCAGAACGCCGACCTGGTCATCTGCGGCGCCGAGTCGACCGACGGCCGCGTGCAGGTGATGGCGCACATGATCGCCGAGCGGCTGGGCATCGCCGCGCTCACCGGCGCGCGCAAGGTCACCGTCGAGGGCTCGCAGCTGACGATCGAGCGGCAGACCGACGAGGGCTTCGAGGTCGTCACCGCCGCGACCCCCGCGATCGTGAGCGTCTGGGACACGATCAACGACCCGCGGTACCCGTCGTTCAAGGGCATCATGGCGGCCAAGAAGAAGCCGCTGGAGACCCTGTCGCTGGCCGACCTGGGCGTCGAGGCCGGCGAGGTGGGCTTCGACGGCGCGACGAGCGCCGTGGTCGAGCACAGCAAGCGCCCGCCCCGTCAGGCCGGCAACAAGGTCGACGCGGGCGACGACGGCGGCGTGAAGCTCGTCGAGTACCTGGCCTCCGAGAAGTTCGTGTAAGGGGAGACGTCACCATGGCTGAAGTTCTGGTCGTCGTCGAGAGTTTGAAAAAGGTCACTCTCGAGATGCTCACCCTCGCTCGCACGCTGGGCGGCGACGTCTCCGCGGTCGTGTTCGGGGACCCGGCCCCAGTCGCCGACAAACTCGGCGAGTACGGCGCCGCGAAGATCTACGCCGCGTCCGGCGCGGACCTCGACGAGTACCTGGTCGCGCCCAAGGCCACCGTCCTGGCCGAGCTCATCCAGCGGGTCTCCCCGTCGGCGGTCCTGCTCGCCTCCTCCCAGGAGGGCAAGGAGATCGCGGCGCGCGTCGCGGTCAAGCTGGACAACGGCGTGCTGACCGACGTGGTCGGGCTGGAGGCCGACGGCACGGCCACGCAGGTCGTCTTCGCCGGCTCCACGATCGTCAAGTCCAAGGTCACCAAGGGCCTGCCGATCGTCACCGTCCGGCCCAACTCCCTCACGCCCAGCCCCGCGCCCGCCACCCCGTCGGTGGAGGCCGTGGAGGTCAACGTGACCGACCGCGACCGCCTCGCGAAGGTCGTGGAGCGCAAGGTCGAGGCCAAGGGCGCCCGCCCCGAGCTGGCCGAGGCCTCGATCGTCGTCTCCGGCGGCCGCGGCGTGGCCAGCGCGGACAACTTCAAGCTGGTCGAGGAGCTCGCCGACCTGCTGGGCGGCGCCGTCGGCGCCTCGCGCGCGGCGGTCGACTCCGGCTTCTACCCGCACCAGTTCCAGGTGGGCCAGACCGGCAAGACGGTCTCGCCGCAGCTGTACGTCGCCCTGGGCATCTCGGGCGCGATCCAGCACCGCGCGGGCATGCAGACGTCGAAGACGATCGTCGCGGTGAACAAGGACCCCGAGGCGCCGATCTTCGAGCTGGCCGACTTCGGCGTGGTGGGCGACCTGTTCAAGGTCGTGCCGCAGGCGGCGGAGGAGATCCGCAAGCGCAAGTAACATCCGTTTGGTACGCAGCGCCCGTCGCCTTGACCCGCGGCGGGCGCTTTCGTGCTTTTCTTGTCAGCGGAGGGTTCCCCGCAGGATGCTCCGCCCGGAGTGCGCGGCATTGCCGTCGTGCGGCTCGACCGAGATGTCGATGATGTTGTACCTCGACAGATCCAGCGACGCCGGCACCGTCAGCTCGGAGTCCTTGCCGAGCACCCCGAGCGCCTCCGTGCGCACGGTGGGCTCGTCCCGATCCAGCAGCCAGGCCTCGTAGTCGGCATCGTCCCGCACGGGCATCCCCTCGGCGTGCACGACGAGCCGCCGCTCTCCGTCGACCACGCGCAGGCACGCGTACCCGCCGGCCCCCGCGGGCGCCCCCGGGAGCGCCTGGAGCGTGACGCGCGCGTCCTGCGCCCTGCAGCCCGCCGCGGTCTCGCCGCGCCGAATCCACAGCGCCGTTCCGCCGGCCGCGAGCAGCCCCCCGACGGCGGCAGCCGCGGCCGCGACCGCGACGGTGACCCGCCACCGAGGCCCCTTGTCCCGCGTCCGCGCGCTGGTTCCGCCCGGCTCCCGCACCTTCTCTTGGTCTGGAGCCGTCGGGGGATCGGGCCGGGCGGGCGGCGGGTCGGTGTGCAGGCTCACGGCCGGCGGCGGCTGGTCCCGCCCGGACGCGGCGAGCTCCGCGCGGATGCGCTGCCACACGTGCTCCGGCGGCGGCGGGAGCGCCCGCAGCCGCGAGGCCTGCCGCCCCAGCCCGGCGACGTTGCGCAGCGAGTCCATCTCCGCGCGGCACTGCTCGCAGGCGTTGAGGTGCCCGGTCTCGTGCTGCTCGAGGGCCTCTTCACCGAGCGCCAGGAGTACCAGCCGTTCGGGCTCCAGATGCGGCACCGTCCACCTCCCATCGGCTGCGCAGCCGGGCCATCCCGCGCCGCAGGTGGCTCTTCACGGTGCCGAGGGGCAGGCCGGTGAGCGCGGCGATCTGAGGATGGGTCAGGTCGTCGTAGAACGCCAACTCGAGCACGCGCCGCTGCTCGCCCGGGAGCCGGGCCATCTCGTCGGCCAGCACGAGGCGATCGACGATGCGCTCCGGCGGCGCGTCCCCGCCCCCGTCGCGCTCGGGCACGGTCAGCCGCCGGATCGCCTCGCCGATACGCCCGTCCCGCGCGGACGCGCGAATCTGGTCGACCACCTTCCGCCGCGCGATGCCGAGCAGCCACCCGAGCATGGACCCGCGCCCGGGATCGAACCCCTCGCGCCCGAGCCACGCCGCGACGAACACCGCCTGCGTGACGTCCTCGGCGTCGGTGACACTGCCGACGCCGCGCACCGCGAGGTGATACACCGCCGGGCCGAACTGCTCGTACGCCGCCCGCAAAGCCCGCTCGTCCCCGGCCCGGAACAGTTCCACGAACCCGTCGTCGAAGGGCACCGGCTGGTCCCGCACCCGGAATGCCGCGCCTCGCTTGTCGGGCGCGTCCGGCTCGCGGACGCCGCTGTTCGACACGTCGCGTTCGCCGAGCCCGCTGCCGGTCACATCGCGCTCGCCGTCGTGCTGCTCTTCGGGCCTGGTGAGGCCGCCGTCGCGTGCGTCGGGCATGTTGCCTCCGGCGGCCCTGGCCTCCTGTGAGCTGCCGTTGTGGCGGCCGTGCACGGCCGCGTTCCCTCGGCCGGTTGACGGCTCGTCGGCGCGCGGGGGCGGGACGGGGCCTTCGTCGCGTGGGGCGGGTTCGTCCGGGGCGCGGGACGGCTCCACGGGGCCGTCGTCGGCGCGCCTGGGCGGGACGGGGCCTTCGTCGTGTGAGGTGGGTTCGTCCGGGGCGCGGGACGGCTCCGTGAAGCCGTCGTCGCCGCGCGGGCGCCGGGCACTCACCGGGGCCCGCCCGGATGCCACGGTCGCCACCATCGCACGGGCACGTCCTGAAGCTAGCGCAGTCACGGGGGAGTTCCTGACCGAGCATTCGGCGCGCGGGGGCGCCGCGGATGCGGCGAGCGGCGAAAATCTCTTCAGAAGATTTTCCCGCACCGCCTCCATCACGCTTCGTGAGCGGATCGCCGCGTTCCGGTGGTCGGATCGGGGTCGCGACCAGCATTGCTCCGGATCGATGGGTCGGCCGCGTCCGCGCGGGGCCGGGTGTGCCCGTTACAGTCGGTGCCCTCACCGGGGCGCCCGGCCGCCGCCGGCGCGCGGGAGCGTCGCGATCGCTGCCCACCGGAGGCGAGGTAAGGGGTGCCCGGCCGTTAGGCTTGGCCTCGATGCCGTACCTCGACCATGCCGCCACCACGCCGATGCTCCCGGAGGCGCTCGACGCCTACGTCGCCACCGCGCGCGAAGTCGGCAACGCCTCGTCGTTGCACGCCCCCGGCCGCCACGCCCGCCGCCGGGTCGAGGAGTCGCGGGAGCGGATCGCCGCCTCGCTGGTGGCCCGGCCGTCGGAGGTGATTTTCACCGGCGGCGGCACCGAGAGCGACAACCTCGCGGTCAAGGGCATCTTCTGGGCCCGCCGCGCCGCCGACGCGGGCCGCACGCGTGTGGTCGCGAGCTCCGTCGAGCACCACGCCGTGCTCGACTCCGTCGCCTGGCTCGAGGCCCACGAGGGCGCCGCGGTCACCTGGCTGCCGGTCGACGCGTCCGGGCGCGTCCACCCCGAGGCGCTGGAGGAGGTCCTCGCCGGCGGCGACGTCGCGGTCGTCACGTCCATGTGGGCCAACAACGAGGTCGGCACCGTCCAGCCCGTCACCGAGCTGGCCGCGCTGGCCGCCCGCGCGGGCGTGCCCTTCCACACCGACGCGGTGCAGGCCGTCGGCCAGGTGCCCGTCGACTTCGCCGCCAGCGGCGCGGCCGCGCTCACCGTCAGCGGCCACAAGCTCGGCGGCCCCATCGGCGCGGGCGCGCTGCTGCTCGGCCGCGAGATCGACTGCACGCCGCTGGCGCACGGCGGCGGCCAGGAGCGCGACGTGCGCTCCGGCACCCTCGACGTGCCCGCCATCGTCGCGTTCGCGGTCGCCCTGGAGCTGTCGGTCAAGACCCAGCGCGAGACGGCCGAGCGGATCGGACGCCTTCGTGACGTCCTCGTGGAGCGGGTCTGCGCGGCCGTACCGGAGGCCATCCTCAATGGCGACCCGTCCGACCGCCTGCCCGGCAACGCGCACTTCTCCTTCCCCGGCTGCGAGGGCGACGCGCTGCTGCTGCTCCTGGACGCCCAGGACATCGCCTGCTCGACCGGTTCGGCCTGCTCGGCCGGCGTTGCGCAGCCCTCACATGTGCTCCTGGCCATGGGCGCCGACGACGCGCGGGCGCGCTCCTCGCTGCGCTTCACCCTGGGCCACACGTCGACCATGGCGGACGTGGACGCCCTGGTCGCCGCGCTGCCCGCGGCCGTCGAGCGGGCCCACCGGGCGGCGACGAAGAGCCGCTGACGCTTCGCTCGCGCGGACGCGTCGGGCGGCCGTCGAAGGCGCTGCCCAACGACGTTCGACCCACGCTCCCGCGTCCCAGCGCTCCCGCGCGCAAGTGGACGCGGGTAGTCGGTGGTCGTGCCCGACGCGCGCCCGCTCTACGCAACAGCGCACTCGCTCCGCGCGCCCGCGCAAGTGGACGCGGGGCAGTCGGTGGTCGTGCCTGACGCGCGCCCGCTCCGCGCACCCGCGCACTCGCTCCGCGCACCCGCGCACCCGCGCACCCGCGCACCCGCGCACCCGCGCACCCGCGCACCCGCGCACCCGCGCACCCGCGCACCCGCGCGCACTCGCTCCGCGCGCCCGCGCGTCCGCGTGCAAGTGGACGCGGGCAGTCGGTGGTCGTGACCGACGCGGACGCGCTCGCTCACCCGGCCTCTTCGTGGCGGCGACGGCCGGCGCTGCCGTGCTTCGCGCCCGCGCCCGGCGGCGGCGGCGCTGACGGTCGTGGCCGAGGACGCCGGCGACTGACGCGCGGTCGCGTGCGGCGTCGCCAAGCGTGCTGGTGGGCGGCCCGCGCGGCGCCGCAGGGCAATGGTCGCGCGCGGGGGCGCAGCGGTATCGATCAAGGCGCGGCGGCAGAGTCGCGAATCCGGGCCCGGGCGCGGACGTGGCACGATTCCGGCGACCGGGCCACGCATCGCCGCTGAACAGCCGGAACGGCCTCATCCGAACGGCTCCGAGGAGGGTGAGACGCCGGTGAGGAGCGCCGTACGAGGTCAGTCGTCGGGGTGAATCCGATTGGGTGATTCGGCACCGACGCCGGCAAATATTGCCAGCTAGCGGGGCAGCGGATTTGGTTACGGCCTTTCTTTGGCGTTTTTCCTCCGCCTTAAGTGGGCCGCTCACCCTATGTTTGCGCCGTGTCTGTCGAAACCCCTTCCATGGATGAAGCAACCGACATCATCGCCAAGGGCGATCTTTCTTCGCCAGTATTCGTCGATGCGTCGGGCCGCCGGGGAAAGCGGATCCGAATTGTTTTCGGGTTGCTCGGAGCGGCAACGCTCGTCTATGGGGCCCTGGTTGCCGCGAGCCTGGCCGGAGGCCCGCTCAAGCCGCAGCAGCTGGTGCCGTTCCCGGATCTGGTGAACAACCTGCCGGTGCTCGACGAGGGGCAGCCCGTGGCGCAGCCCGGCGCCAAGAACACGCCGACGGTCAAGAAGTCCCCGCTCAGCACGGCGAAGAAGATCAACCCGACCGGTCAGCCGGCCCAGGGCGGGCCGCTTCCGGTGCCGTCGGGCACCGTGCCCGGGGGGCCCGGCCCGGGTACGACCACGACGACGCCCCCGCCCGCGGAGGCGACGGACGCCCCGCCGACGACGCAGCCGAGCAGCGGGCCGACGACGCAGCCCACGCCCACGCCGACGAAGACCAAGGAGCCGACGACCGACCCGACGACGGCTCAGCCGACGCCGCGCACGAGCGAGGCCGGCACGGCGCTCCCGGGCGAGATCCCGACGATCGGCGCGACGCCGACGCGCTCGGCGGGCACGGTGCCCGTGGGTGAGACGTCGGCCGGGCTCCCGGGCGCGACGCCACTCGCGTCGAGCGTCAGCGGCGAGGGCTCGACCGGTACCATCGCGGCACCCAGCACCACCGCGAGCCTGGGCCCGGCGTGAGTCGCAGGAGGAAGGCCGCGAAGGGCGCGCGGAAGCGGTTCTCGTACACCCGCCTCGCCTTCGGCGTCGTCCTGCTGAGCATGCTCGTGGGCGTGCTGTTCGTCGAGGCGTACGTCAACGCCGAGTTCGCGGCCGACCACAGCGAGAGCGCCGGCAGCCAGTCGACGGTGCCGCAGGAGGTCGTCGACGGCGGCCCGATCATCGACACCCGCAACAACCAGGTGCGCTCGTACGCGATGCCGGACAAGACCATCGCGCTCACGTTCGACGACGGGCCCGACCCGAAGTGGACGCCGGAGATCATGGAGGTGCTGCACAAGCACGAGGTCAACGCGACGTTCTTCGTCGTGGGCACGCAGGTGACCCGGCACGCCGAGCTCGTCACCGAACTCGCGCGCGGGGGCGACGAGATCGGCATCCACAGCTTCACGCACCCGCGCCTGGACCAGCTCTCGCAGTGGCAGCGCGAGCTGGAGTACTCCCAGACCCAGCTCGCCGTCGTCAAGGCCACCGGGCAGAAGTCCGCGCTCCTGCGCCTGCCGTACTCCTCCAGCGCCGACGCCATCGACGACGCGAACTGGCCGCTCATCAAGGACGCCGGGCGCCTCGGCTACCTGTCGATCATGACGAGTACCGACAGCCGCGACTGGAGCCGACCGGGCGTCGACGCGATCGTGCGCGGCGCGACGCCGGAGGGCGACAAGGGCTCGATCGTGCTCATGCACGACGCCGGCGGCGACCGCCAGCAGACCGTCGAGGCTCTCGACCGCTTCATCCCGATGATGCAGCAGCGCGGGTACACCTTCACCACCGTCTCTGGGGCTTTGACCAAGGCCCTCGCCGGGCAGAGCGTCGCGCTCGAGGCCCCCGCGACCCCCTCCGATCAGCGCCGCGCCCTCGCGCTCGTCACCGCCGTCTCGGTGGCCGACTGGATCATGGAACTGCTGCGCATCCTGTTCCTGATCGTTGGCATCCTCACGATCGGGCGCACCGTCGCGCTGTTCCTGCTCGCCGGCCGCCACGCGCGGAAGCGGCGCGCGAAGACGTGGCAGTGGGGCCCGCCGGTCGACGAGCCCGTGTCGGTCATCGTGCCCGCCTACAACGAGAAGGAGGGCATCGAGGCCGCGGTGCGCTCCCTCGCGGGCGGTGACCATCCCGGCGGCATCGAGGTCGTGGTAGTCGACGACGGCTCGACCGACAACACCTCCGAGCTCGTCCAGGCGTTGGGGCTGCCCAACGTGCGCGTCGTGCGCATCCCCAACGGCGGCAAGCCGAACGCGCTCAACGTCGGCGTCGCCCTGGCCAAGCACGACATCATCGTCATGGTCGACGGCGACACCGTTTTCGAGCCGGATTCGGTACGGCACCTCGTCCAGCCGTTCGCCGACCCGTCCGTCGGCGCGGTCGCGGGCAACGTGAAGGTCGGCAACCGCGAGTCCATCGTCGCGCGGTGGCAGCACATCGAGTACGTCATCGGCTTCAACCTCGACCGCCGGCTGTACGACCTCCTGCAGGTCATGCCCACCATCCCCGGCGCCATCGGGGCGTTCCGCCGCCAGGCCCTGCGCGACATCGGCGGCATCAGCCACGACACGCTCGCCGAGGACACCGACGCCACCATGGCGCTGTGCCGCACGGGCTGGCGGGTCGTCTACGAGGAGCGCGCCCGCGCGTGGACCGAGGCCCCGAGCACTCTGCGGCAGTTGTGGCTGCAGCGGTACCGCTGGAGCTACGGCACGATGCAGGCGATGTGGAAGCACCGGCGGTCCATCGTGGACCAGGGCCCGTCCGGCCGCTTCGGTCGCGTGGGACTGCCGTTCATCGCGTTCTTCGGCATCGCCCTGCCGCTGCTCGCCCCGCTGATCGACATCCTGCTCGTCTACGGCCTGTTCTTCTCCAGCTGGCAGATCACCACGATCGCGTGGGTCGCCATGTTCCTGATGCAGCTGCTCACCGCGATCGTGGCGTTCCGCCTCGACAAGGAGAAGCTGAGGCCGCTCTGGGTGCTGCCGTTGCAACAGTTCGTGTACCGCCAGCTGATGTACATCGTCCTCATCCAGTCCATGGGCACGGCGCTGACCGGCGCCCGGCTGCGGTGGCACAAGCTGCACCGCGCGGGCTCGGCGGGCGCGAGCGCCCCGATCCCGGCCCAGCCCTCGACACCCGCCGCGTCCGCCGTGCCCGCCGCATCTGCCGGCCCGGCCGCGTCCGCGGCGCTCGCGCACGAGACGCCGGCCGCGTCCGAGCCCGCCGCGTCCGCGCACGCGTCGGCGGCGCCCGGCCACAGGACGTCCGCCGCGTCCGCGCATGCGTCTGCCGCGTCCGGTCGCGGGATGTCCGTCGCGTCCGCGCGTGAATCGGCCGCGCATGTGTCCGCCGAGTTCGAGTACGAGCCGCCCGTCACGTCCGAGCGCGGGACGTCCGTACACGCGTCGACCGGCTCCATTTACAGGACGTCCGCGCGCGGGTTGTCGGCCGCGGCTCAGGACGGCGCTCCGGTGGTCGGCGACGGCTTCGCCTCGGTGAGCCGCGACGTGACCGCCTCCGCGCGCGGCGACGGCGACGCGTTCGGCTCCGACCGCGACCGCGACCGGTCCGGGTCGTGGAGCGACGGCGGCGGGTTCGGGTCCGGACGCCGGCACCATGACGCGTCCGCGCGAAGCGATCGTGACGGGTACGGGGCATGGGGCCGCGACGGCCGTGAATCCGCGTACGGCGGCGATGGGGCCGGGTCCTGGCGGCATGACGATGACGCGTCCGCGCGGGGGGACGGCTTCGGAGCGGTGAGCTCGGGATCGGGCGCCTCCGCGCGCTGGGGCGGGGGGCCGGCCGGGAGCGGTGGGTCCGGCGCTTCCGCGCGGGAACGGGTGCCGGGGGACGGCGAGGGCTCGCAGAGTCGCGGGGTTGCTCAGGTGCCGCAGGCCTCTGCGCCCGGGCACCGGGTTTCTGAGCACACGGCCGTGTTGTACGCGTCGTCGTACTCCTCGGTGGTGCGGTCGCGGGCGGCCGAGCTCGACGGGGAAGAGGACTGAGCGCTTCGGTCGCATTCGGCCTGGGCCGGGCGGGGATTGCCGCCGGCCGGGGTCCAGAGGACTGAGTGCCGCAGTTGCGTTCGGCTTCGGGCGGGCGGGAATTGCCGCCCGGCCCGGGGCCGAGGGGACTGGGTGCTGTGGTTGCGTTCGGCTTCGGGTGGGGGGATTGCCGCCCAGCCGGGGTCAAAGGGGAGGAGGACTGAGTGATGCGGTCGCATTCGGCCGTGGTCGCGCGGGGATTACCGCCCGCTGCGGTCGAAGGGGAGGTGGACTGAGTGCCGCGCATCTCGTTGCGCCGGGGGCTCGGCGTCGCGGCGTTCATCGTCGCCTCGCTCGGGTTGGCCTCGCTCGCGGTGCGGGCGCCCGAAGGCGGGGATGTCGGGGGCGCCGAGCAGACCGCGGCGCACGCGTCGCCGATCGGTTCGCAGACGCCCGGAGCCGCCGGGACGGTGCCGAGTAGTCCCGACGGGCGGCGCTCCGTGCGCGTCGGGCCCATGCAGAAGGTCGCCGGGGATCTGTCGGACCCGCAGAAGAAGGACATCGCCATGCGGCTGGTGTCCAGTGCGGAGAACTCGACGCTCGACTGGACGGCGCAGTACGGCTACATCGAGGACATTCACGACGGCCGGGGGTACACGGGCGGGATCGTCGGGTTCTGCAGCGGTACCGGGGACATGCGCGCCGTCGTCCAGCGGTACACGGAAGCCGTGCCGGGGAACCGGCTCGCGAAGTATCTGCCGGCGCTCAAGCGGCTCAATGGCAGCGCCGCGCACACCGGGCTCGATCCGACGTTCACCGCGGACTGGAAGGCGGCCGCGGCCGATCCCGCGTTCCGGGCCGCTCAGGACGCCGAGCGGGACCGCATGTACTTCAATCCGGCCCTCAGCCAGGCCAAGCAGGACGGGCTGCGGGTGCTGGGGCAGTTCATCTACTACGACGCGATCGTGATGCACGGTGCCAACGGGCTCGCGAAGCTGCGGCGGTCGGCGGCGGCCAAGGCGGCTCCTCCGGCGCGCGGGGGCGACGAGGCGGCGTACCTCGAGGCCTTCCTCAACGCCCGGGTGGGGCTGATGGAGGCCGAGGAGGCGCACGACGACGAGAGCCGGGTCGAGGACGCGCAGCGCGTGTTCCTGGCGGCGCGCAACTTCGATCTCGATCCGCCGCTGCGGTGGCGGGTGTACGGGGACTCGTACGAGATCTCGGTCTGATCGCCGATCACGCCCACGCGCCGCGGCCGCGCGTGGGCGTCCGGGTGGTTGGGATGCGCACGCGAAGCCCACGCGCCGCGGCCGCGCGTGGGCGTCCGGCTTCCGCCGGGGTGGCGGGCGCAGGGACGCGTGCGAGAAGCCCGCGCGTAAGCGTTCGGCGTTCGCGGCGGGGAGGCGGACGGTGCGGGGTTTGTCCTTGCCCCGCGGACCTGGCTGGGCGGTCCTCTCCGGCCGAAGGCCCTCAGGACCGCCCATTTGTCTGGCGGGAGCAACGGTCAGTTACTGACGCGGACCCGAGTCATGGAAAAAACCGCCCCGGAAAATACGCCTCCGCGCGCCGGTAGGCTGGGGGTGTGAGAGTGCTAGCGGCGATGTCCGGCGGGGTCGACTCGGCCGTTGCGGCTGCTCGGGCGGTTGCGGCCGGGCATGACGTGACGGGCGTGCACCTCGCGCTGGCGCGCAACCCGCAGACCTATCGCACGGGCGCGCGCGGGTGTTGCACGCTCGAGGACTCGCGGGACGCCCGGCGGGCCGCGGATGTGATCGGGATCCCGTTCTACGTGTGGGACATGGCCGAGCAGTTCCACGAGGACGTGGTGGACGACTTTGTCGCGGAGTACGCGGCCGGGCGGACGCCGAACCCGTGCCTGCGGTGCAACGAGAAGATCAAGTTCGCGGCGGTGCTCGATCGCGCGGTCGCGCTCGGGTTCGATGCCGTCGTCACCGGGCACCACGCGCGGCTCGGGGGCGACGGGCTGCTGCGGCGCAGCGTCGACCTGGCCAAGGACCAGTCCTACGTGCTCGCCGTCCTCACGCGCGCGCAGCTGGACCGGGCGATGTTCCCGCTCGGCGACTCGACCAAGGCCGAGGTGCGCGCGGAGGCGGCCGCGCGCGGGCTCGCCGTCGCCGACAAGCCCGACAGCCACGACATCTGCTTCATCGCCGACGGCGACACCAAGCGCTTCCTCGCGGAGCGGCTCGGGCAGGCGCCCGGCGACATCGTCGACGCCACCAGCGGAGCCGTCATCGGGCGGCACGAGGGTGCCTACGCCTACACGGTCGGCCAGCGCCGCGGGCTCGACCTGCGTGTCTCCGCGCCGGACCGTCAGCCGCGCTACGTGCTGTCGATCACGCCCGTGACGAACACGGTGACCGTCGGGCCCGCGTCCGCGCTCGACGTGTCGACGGTGGTCGCGGAGCGGCCGGTGTGGACGGTGCCGTCCGGCGGCGAGGTCGCGTGCGAGGTGCAGATGCGCGCGCACGGCGAGACGCTGCCCGCGACCGTGCGGCTCGAGGAGGGCCGCCTCGTCGCCGCGCTCGGGCGCCCCGCGCGCGGGATCGCGACCGGGCAGGCCATCGTCTGCTACGAGTCCTCGCCCGGGGGCGACATCGTGCTCGGGTCGGCCACCATCTCGCACACCTCGTGACCACGGAGCGGTAGTGACCTCTTTCCCCTGGCCGGTCGGGGCGGCGACCGGCATCGGCTCCATGCCCGGCACCGACGTCGCCGAGGCGCAGCGCATCGTGCTCGGCGAGCTGCCCGACCTGCCGCACCTGCCGGAGCTACCCGCGCGGGGGCCCGGGGCGGACATGATCGGGCGCGGGGGCGCGTTCCTGACCGAGCTGCCGATCGAGCTGTACGCCGCGCGGTGGCGCGTCGCGTCGCGGCCCGGCCACGATCTGCGCGTCGCGCGCGACCTGCTCGAACGCGACCTGGACCAGATGACGGAGCAGGCGGGCGAGTTCGCCGGGACGTTCAAGGTGCAGGTGCCCGGGCCGTGGACGCTCGCCGCGTCGCTCGGCCTGCCGATCGGCGGGCAGGTGCTGCGCGACCCCGGCGCCGCGCGCGACCTCGCGGGGTCGCTCGCCGAGGGCGTGCGCCTGCACGTCGCTGAGGTCAAGGCCCGGCTCCCGCGCGCGAGCGTGCTGCTGCAGCTCGACGAGCCGTCGCTGCCCGCGGTGCTGGGCGGGCGCGTGCCGACCGAGAGCGGGTTCGGGACGCTGCGGTCCGTGGACCCGTCGGTCGCGCGGTCGGCGCTGTCGGCGGTCATCGCCGCGGCCGGGGTTCCGGTCGTCGTGCATTGCTGCGCGGCGTCGGTACCGCTCTCGCTCCTGCGCGAGGCTGGCGCCGTCGGGGTGGCCCTCGACCTGTCGCTGCTGCGCGACCTCGACCCGCTGGGCGAGCAGCTGGACACCGGGATGGGCCTGTTCGCCGGCGTGTCCGGGCGCACGGCCGCCGCGCAGGCCGACCAGGTGCGCGACCTGTGGCGCAAGCTCGGCTTCCCGCCGAAGTCCCTGCCCGCGCAGGTGGTCGTGACGCCGCCGTGCGGACTGCCGGGCGAGCCCCGGATCACCGCCGCGCTCACCGCGGTCCGCGAGGCCGGTCGGCGTCTGACGGCTGACCTGGACTGACGCCGTTTTGTCGTACCCGCGGGGTAAGTTCTCAGCCATGACCGACGCTGAGTCCGAACCGACCGTCGAGGCGCGTGAGCGGCACGCGGAACTGGCCCGTGAGCTGGACGAGCATCAGTACCGCTACTACGTGCTGCAGTCGCCCGCGGTGGACGACTCGGTCTACGACGGGCTCATGCGCGAGCTGGAGGCGATCGAGCAGCAGTATCCGGCGCTGGTCACGCCGGATTCGCCCAGCCAGCGGGTCGGTGGCACGTTCTCGACCGAGTTCGCCTCCGTCGACCACCGCGAGCGCATGCTCAGCCTCGACAACGCGCTCAACGAGCCGGCGCTGGACGCCTGGGCGGAGCGGGTCGAGCGGGATGCGGGGAGCCAGCCGCGATACCTGTGCGAACTCAAGATCGACGGGCTGGCGCTGAACCTGACCTACGAGCACGGGCGGCTCACCCGGGCCGCGACCCGCGGCGACGGGCGCACCGGCGAGGACATCACGTTCAACGCCCGCACGATCCGCGAGATCCCCGAGCAGCTGGCCGGCGACGACGTGCCCGAGCTGCTCGAGGTGCGCGGCGAGGTGTTCTTCACGCTGGAGGGCTTCCAGGAGGTCAACGCGGCCCAGGTGGCGGCGGGGGAGCGGCCGTTCGCCAACCCGCGCAACGCGGCCAGCGGCAGCCTGCGCCAGAAGGACCCGCACATCACGGCGAGCCGGCCGATGCGGATGCTGGTGCACGGGTTCGGCGCGCGGGAGGGGTTCAACCCGGCCAGCCAGTCCGAGGCCTATGAGCTGATGCGCGCGTGGGGGCTGCCGACCTCGGCCCGATACCGGGTGTGCGAGGACATGGCGGGGGTGCGGGCGTATATCGCGGAGTACGGGGAGCGGCGGCACAAGCTCGAGCACGAGATCGACGGCGTGGTCGTGAAGATCGACCAGATGTCGATCCAGCGCCGGCTCGGCTCGACGAGCAAGGCGCCGCGGTGGGCGATCGCGTTCAAATATCCGCCCGAGGAGGCGATGACCAAGCTCGTCGACATCCAGGTCAACGTCGGGCGGACCGGGCGCGTCACGCCGTTCGCGGTGATGGAGCCGGTCTTCGTCGGCGGCGTCACGGTGCGGCAGGCGACCCTGCACAACGCGCAGGAGGTCGTGCGCAAGGGGGTGCTGATCGGCGATACGGTCGTCATCCGCCGCGCTGGTGAGGTGATCCCCGAGGTGCTCGGCCCGGTCGTGGACCGCCGCGACGGCTCCGAGCACGCGTTCGTGATGCCGGTGGAGTGCCCGTCGTGCGGGACGACCCTCGCCCCGGGCAAGGAGGGCGACGTGGACATCCGCTGCCCCAACGCCCAGCACTGCCCGGCCCAGCTGCGCGAGCGGCTCTTCGGGCTGGCCGCCCGCGGCGCCCTCGACATCGAGGCGCTCGGCTGGGAGGCGGCCGCGGCGCTGCTGGAGTCGGTGATCCCCAACGAGAGCGAGCTCTTCGACGTCGACGCCGAGCGCCTCGCCAAGTCCCCGTTCTTCGTCAACATGAACGGCGCCCTCGGCACCAACGCGCACAACCTGCTGGCCAACCTCGAGGAGGTCAAGCAGCGCCCGCTCTGGCGGGTGCTCGTCGCGCTGTCCATCCGCCACGTCGGGCCGACCGCCGCCCAGGCCCTGGCCCGCTCGCTCGGGTCGATGGACGCGATCGCCAACGCGACCACCGAGGAGCTCGTCGCCGTCGAGGGGGTCGGGCCGACGATCGCCCGCGCCGTGCACGAGTGGTTCGCGGTCGACTGGCACCGCGCGTGGGTCGAGCGCTGGGCCGCGGCCGGGGTACGCATGGAGGAAGAGCGTGTCGACACCGGCCCGCGCCCGCTCGAGGGCGTGACGGTCGTGGTGACGGGGTCGCTGGAGCGGTACTCGCGCGACCAGGCCACCGAGGCGGTGACCTCGCGCGGCGGCAAGGTCTCGGGCTCCGTGTCGAAGAAGACGCACTTCGTGGTCGTGGGGGAGTCGCCGGGCTCGAAGGCGGAGAAGGCGGCGTCGCTGAAGGTGCCGATCCTGGACGAGGCGGGGTTCGACGTCCTGCTCACCGAGGGGCCGGACGCCGCGCGGGCGGCGGCTCAGCCGGTGGACGAGGAGGCGGCGGCGGACGCCGAGGCCGCCGCGAAGGCGGAGGCTGCGGCGGCCGAGTAGGGCGCGGCGGCTGGGTTCGGCGCTTGGGTTCGACGTTGGCCGGCTCCGGCTCAGGCGGGCGCCGTGCGCGGGGAAGGGCCGGGCGTTACGGTGGCTCGGCCGGTGGGCGTCGCTGCGGCGGCGGCTGGGTTCGGCGTCGGCCGGCTCAGGTGGGCGCCGTGCGCGGGGAAGGGCCGGGCGCTGCGGCGGCGGCTTCTTACGCCCGGGTCGGCGTGGCGCCCTGGGTTCGGCGTCGGCCGGCTCAGGCCGGGCGCTGCGCACGGTGAGGGCCGGGCGCGCTGCAGGTGGCGCCGCGACGGAGGCGGAGGGCTGTGTTCCCGCGCAGGGGCGGCTCGTGCGCTCAGCGTCGACCGGGCTCCAGCGGGCGTTGAGCAGGGGGACGCCCGCTTCGTGTTGGGTGCGGCCCGTCGGCTAGGCGTGGGGCCTGTCCAGTCGATCATGCCGAGGCGAGACGAGGTCCAGATTCGCGACGCCAAGGCCGGTCCGGCGGGGAGAGGGTGGCGGCGGCTTCTCATGCCCGGGTCGGCGTGGCGCGTGGGTTCGGCGTTGGCCGGCTCAGGCGGGCGCTGCGGCTGAGGCGGAGGGCGGCGGCTTCCTGTGCCCGCGCGGGCGCGGCTTGTCGCGTTCGGCGTCGGCTGGCTCCAGCGGGCGTCGCGCAGGCGATAGGTGCGGCCGAACACGCGCGGGGAGGCTGGGCACTGCGGCTGAGGCGGAGAGCGGTGGCTTCCTGCGCCGTGCACGCGGCTCGTTGCGTTCGGCGTCGGCTGGCCTCCAGAGGGCGTCGCGCGCGGGGAGGGGGCTGGGCGCCGAGGCGGAGGGCGGAGGCTTCCTATGCCGCGCACGCGCGGCTTGTTGCGCTCGGTGCCGGCCGGCTCCAGCAGGCGACGGGTGCGACCGGTCGCGCGCGGACGTTGCGAGTCCGGAGTGGGTCGAAAGAAAGCGTCGGAGCGTAATCACCCCAAGCCGAATCCGTAATGTCCACCCAAGGCGATCGTAGTCAATGTGGAATCGTCACGGAAAGTTTGGCGGCGGTTACTCGGTACGCATATTCAAGCTGATCTGTCTATGTGGGTATCGCCCGGTCGGTTGAATGCGGGTCCCGTTCTGCATCGATTCGGCATCCTTTCCGGAAATTTCCCTCGGGGAGGGTGCAGGCTCGCAAGGCGTCCGAATCGGTACGGCCGGCCTAGCGCGGGAGCGGGGGGAACGGATGGAGCAGAGCGCGCTGCGCAACGTCGCGCCGCCTCGGCATCGTCATCGGTTCTTCGCGTACGTCGCGGTCGTCGTCGCGCTCGCGGCGCTGCTGCTCGTGGGCAGCTTCGCGCACGAGCTGCGGGAGGGGATCCGGCTCGAGACCGCGTTCTGGGTGTTCGCCGCGCTCGCGGTCATCGCCGACACGCCGCCGTTCGTGCAGGGCTTGCGCGACGAGAACATCCAGACCTTCCCGTCGGTGTGCTTCACGTTCGCCATGCTGATCGCGTACGGCTGTGGCCCCGCCGTCGCCGTCCAGCTCGTCGCCGTCCTGGTCGCCGCGGTGTGGCTCAAGCACACGTTCTGGCGGGCCGCGTTCAACGCCGCGCAGTACGTGCTGTCGTTCCTGGCCGCCGGGATGCTGCTGCCCCAGGGCGCGCGCGGCGACGCCCATGACCTGCTGGACGCCGGCGGGATCGGCTGGGTGATCGCCGCGGCCGTGACCTGGTTCGTCGTGAACAATTTGCTCGTCTCCACGGCGCTGTGGCTGCGCTTCGGGGGCCGTTGGTGGGTCGTGTTCTCGCGGGCGGTCCGCCACGACGCGCTGCCGAACGGGGCGCTGCTGCTGTCCGCCCCGGGGCTGGTCGCGGCCGCGCACGTCGACGCGCTGCTGGTACCGCTGGCGCTGTTGTCGCTCTTCGCCGTTCGGCGCATGACGAAGCTGGCGGCCCAGCGGGCGCAGGCCGGGCGCCTCGACCCGCTGACCGGACTGGCGAACCGCAAGGGCCTGGAGCGCGAGGTCGCGGCCCGGCTGCAGGAGCATGCCGAGCGGGCCGAGGGCGGGGCGGCCGAGCGGCGCCTCGCGCTGCTGCTGCTCGACCTCGACGCGTTCAAGCAGGTCAACGACGCGCTCGGGCACCGGGTCGGGGATCGGCTGCTGGTCGAGGTCGGCGAGCGGCTCACCGCGGCCGCGCGCGCGTCCGGGGCCGACAACCTGGTCGGGCGGCTCGGCGGCGACGAGTTCGCGGTCGTGGTGCCGCATCTGCGCGACGTCGCCGACGCGCGCCGGTGCGCCGCGGAGATCATGTCCGCGCTCGGCGAGCCGGTGCTGTTGGACGGGCTGCCGATCGACGTGGGCGCGTCGGTCGGCGTGGCCGTGTACCCGGAGCACGGCGCCGACTTCGCCGAGCTCATGCGGCACGCCGACGTCGCGATGTACGACGCCAAGGGCCGCGGCGACAACCTCGCCGTCTACGCGCCCGAGTCCGACCACAACACCCCGGAGCGGCTCAGCCTGCTCGCGGACCTGCGCAAGGCGCTCGAGTCGGGGCCGGAGGGCGGCATCGAGCTGTACTACCAGCCGCAGGTCGAGCTCGCGACCGGCACGGTCGTCGGCGTCGAGGCCCTGCTGCGCTGGCGCCACCCGCAGCGCGGCCCGATCGACCCGGAGGAGCTGATCCGCGTCGCCGAGCACAGCCCGGTGATGCGGCTGCTGACGCTGCGGGTCATCGACGAGGCGATCGAGCGGCTCGCGGCCTGGCGCGACAGCGCGCCCGCGGCCGAGGGCCTGCGCGTCGCGGTGAACGTCAGCGTGCGCGACCTGCACACCGGCGAGATCGCGGACCGGATCGCGGCGCGGCTGGCCCAGATGTCGGTCGACCCGTCGCGGCTGGAGCTGGAGATCACCGAGAGCGCGCTGATGGCCGACCCGCGCCGGGTGCTGACCACGCTCGCGCGGCTCAAGAAGCTCGGGGTCGCGATCGCGCTGGACGACTTCGGCACCGGGTACTCCTCGATGCTCCACCTGCGCCGCCTGCCGCTGGCCGAGGTCAAGATCGACCGCTCGTTCGTGCTCGGCGTGGCCACCGATCCCGACGACGCCGCGATCGTGCGCTCCATGATCGATCTGGCCAGGGCGCTCGGCCTGCGCGTCGTCGCGGAGGGCGTCGAGGACGAGCGCACCTGGCGGATGCTGGTGGAGGCCGGCTGCGACGTCGCCCAGGGCTGGTACTTCGCCCGTCCGATGCCTCCGGATCGCCTGCTCGACTGGCTGTCCAAGACTGCCGCACGCCCCGTCATCACCACGAAATAGACTCGTCGGGTTGACGCGCGCATGTCACGCTGCGTCCCGAGCCGACGATCTGAAGGAGAAGCGCGCCGATGGCCACGATTTCCCGCGAGGAGGTGGCGCATCTCGCGCGCCTCGCGCGGCTTGCCGTCACCGATGAAGAACTCGAGACCTTCGCCGGGCAGCTCGACGTGATCCTGCAGGCCGTCGCCCAGGTGGGTGAGGTCGCCGCCGTCGACGTGCCGCCGACCTCGCACTCGGTGCCGCTCACGAACGTGTACCGCGACGACGTCGTCGTCCCCGGCCTGGCGCGCGAGGACGCGCTGGCCGGCGCGCCCGACGCCGAGCAGAACCGCTTCCGCGTCCCGCGGATCCTGGACGAGGAGGCCTGAGCCGTGAGTGACCTGACCAAGCTGTCCGCGGCCGAGCTGGGCCGCCGCCTGGACGCCAAGGAGGTCTCGGCCGTCGAGGTCGCGACCGCGCACCTGGACCGCATCGAGGCCGTCGAGGACAAGGTCCACGCGTTCCTCTACGTCGACCGCGAGGGCGCGCTCGAGGCCGCCCGCGCCACCGACGAGCGCCGCGCCCAGGGTGCCGCGCTGGGCCCGCTCGACGGCGTGCCGATCGGCGTCAAGGACGTCATCACCACGCGCGGCGTGCCCACGACCGCGGGCTCGAAGATCCTCGAGGGCTGGCGCCCGCCGTACGACGCGACGATCATGACGCGCCTGCGCGAGGCCGGGCTCGTGATGGTCGGCAAGACCAACATGGACGAGTTCGCGATGGGCTCCTCGACGGAGTACTCCGCCTACGGCCCGACGTACAACCCCTGGGACACCACGCGGATCCCGGGCGGCTCCGGCGGTGGCTCCGCGGCGGCGGTGGCCGCATACGAGGCGCCGCTGGCCATCGGCACCGACACGGGCGGCTCGATCCGCCAGCCGGCCGCCGTCACCGGCACCGTGGGCGCGAAGCCGACCTACGGAGGCACGTCGCGGTACGGACTGATCGCCTTCTCCTCGTCCCTCGACACACCCGGCCCCTGCGCGCGGACCGTCGAGGACGCGGCGCTGCTGCACGCCGTCATCGGCGGCCACGACCCCCGCGACTCGACCTCGATCCCGCAGCCGGTGCCGGACGTCGTGGCGGCGGCGCGCCTGGGCGCGACGGGCGACCTGAGCGGCGTGCGCCTGGGCCTGGTGAAGGAGTTCGCGGGCGAGGGCGCCGAGCCCGGGGTCGCCGCGGCGTACCGCGAGTCGATCGACGCCCTGGTGAAGCTGGGCGCGGAGATCGTCGAGGTGTCGTGCCCGAGCTTCAAGTTCGCGCTGCCGGCCTACTACCTGATCGCGCCGAGCGAGTGCTCGTCCAACCTCGCGCGCTTCGACGGCGTGCGCTACGGCCTGCGCACCGGCGACGACGGCAAGCACTCGCTGGAAGAGGTCATGTCGCTCACGCGCGACGCGGGCTTCGGCCCGGAGGTCAAGCGGCGCATCATCCTCGGCACCTACGCGCTGTCGGCCGGGTACTACGACGCGTACTACGGCCAGGCCCAGAAGGTGCGGACGCTGATCACCCGCGACTTCACCGCCGCGTTCGAGGTCGCCGACGTGCTCGTCGCGCCGACCACGCCGTTCGTGGCGTTCCCGCTGGGCTCGCGCACCTCGGACCCGTACCAGATGTACCTGGCGGACCTCTACACGATCCCGTCGAACCTCTACGGCGGGCCGGCCATCTCGGTGCCGGCCGGCACGAGCGAGGGGCTGCCGGTCGGGCTGCAGATCATGGCCCCGACGATGGCCGACGACCGGATGTACCGAGTGGCGGCCGCGCTGGAGTCAGCGCTGCCGCCACTCATCCCGCCGGCGTTGTGACAGCGGCCGGATCAGCCCCGGCTGCCCTGGCGCCAGGAGAACGGGCCGGGCAGGTCCACGCGGTTCTTCTTGCTGCGCGAGTTCCACGACCAGGGGCCCAGCTTGAAACTCCACGAGGAGAAACCGTCCTGCGTGAAGTGGAAAATGAACGGGCCGATCTTCTTGCTCTTCCGAAACTGCACCGGCATGACGTCGCTCCCTCCAGGTATGCGAGGGATACCCAATGTCGTGCGTTGATACACCAAGGCTGAAAGCAGGCACTTCATGAGCACCGTGACGCACTTGTCGTACGAGGAGGCGGTGGCCGCGTTCGAGCCGGTCATCGGCCTGGAGACGCACGTCGAACTCGGCACCAACACCAAGATGTTCTGCGGCTGCCCGACTGTGTTCGGCGCCGAGCCCAACACGCAGGTCTGCCCGGTCTGCCTCGGCCTGCCCGGCGCCCTGCCGGTCGCCAACCGCGCCGCGATCGAGGCCACGATCCGCATCGGTCTCGCGCTGAACTGCTCGATCGCGCCGTGGGGCCGCTTCGCGCGCAAGAACTACTTCTACCCCGACATGCCGAAGAACTTCCAGATCAGCCAGTACGACGAGCCGCTGTGCGTCGAGGGCTACCTCGACGTCGAGGTGGACGGCGAGATGGTGCGCATCGGCATCGAGCGCGTGCACCTCGAGGAGGACACGGGCAAGACGCTGCACGTCGGCGGCGCGACCGGGCGCATCCACGGCGCGACGGAGTCCCTCGTGGACTACAACCGCGCCGGCATCCCGCTGGTCGAGATCGTGACCAAGCCGGTCCCGGGCACGGGCGCCCGCGCGCCGGAGATCGCCAAGGCGTACGTCGCCGAGCTGCGCGACGTCGTCCGCACCCTCGGCGTGTCCGACGTGCGCATGGAGCAGGGCTCGATGCGCTGCGACGTGAACACCTCGCTCAACCGCCCGGGCGCGGAGTGGGGCACCCGCACGGAGACGAAGAACGTCAACTCCCTGCGCAGCGTCGAGCGCGCCGTGCGCTCCGAGATCATTCGCCAGGCGGGCGTGCTCACCGACGGCGGCACGATCACCCAGGAGACGCGCCACTTCCACGAGGAGACCGGCGACACGACCTCGGGCCGCAGCAAGGAGACGGCGACGGACTACCGGTACTTCCCGGAGCCCGACCTCGTCCCGCTCGCCCCGTCCGCCGAGTGGATCGAGGAGCTGCGCGCGGCCCTGCCCGAGCTCCCGCGCGTGCGCCGCGAGCGCCTGCAGTCCGAGTGGGGCTTCAGCGACCTCGACATGCAGTCGGTGATCAACGCCGGCGCCGTCGAGCTCATCGCCGCGACGGTGGAGTCGGGCGCGTCGGCCGCGTCCGCGCGCAAGTGGTGGCTCGGCGAGCTCGCCCGCCGCGCCAACGAGACCGAGACCGAGCTCGACGCCCTGGGCGTGACCCCCGCCGCGGTGGCCGAGCTGCAGTCCCTGGTCGACAGCAGCAAGATCAACGACAAGCTCGCCCGCGTCGTCCTCGAGGGCGTCATCGCCGGCGAGGGCACGCCCTCCGAGGTCGTGACCGCGCGCGGCCTGGAGGTCGTCTCGGACGAGGGCGCCCTGACCAAGGCCGTCGACGAGGCGATCGCCGCCAACCCGGACGTCGCCACGAAGGTCCGCGAGGGCAAGGTGGCGGCCGCGGGCGCCCTGGTCGGCGCGGTCATGAAGGCCACGGGCGGCAAGGCGGACGCGAAGACCGTGCGCGAGCTGATCATCGCCCGGCTGTCCTGACGTCTCGTTTCATCCTTGCTCGGGTCCGCGTCACTTGCGGACCGTTGCTCCCGCCAGACAATGGGCGGTCCCGGAGGGCCTTCGGCCGGAAGGGACCGCCCAGCCAGGTCCGCGGCGCCAAGAACAAAAAGCCGCCGTCACTCCTGCCGCGCCTCCCAGCCGCCCGGAGCCTCCCAGCGCCTCGCGCTCTCGCTCAAGCCGCTCCCGGGCGCGCCTCTCGTCCCTGGACCGTTGTCCGGCTCGCTTCCGCGCCCGCTTCCGGCTCTCCCACCTCGGCATCTCGTGAAGTCGCTCCCGGCTCCGACTCGCGCACGTCGCCCTCTCGTACAAGCCGCTCCCGAGCGCGGGCTGCCGGGCCGAAGCTCTCCGCCATCGGCTGTCGCACCCCGTCGCCTCGCAAAGCCGCTCCCGCGCGCCCGTCTCCGACTCGCGCACCTCACCCTCCCGTGCAGACCGCTCCCGCGCGCTCGGCTCCGACTCGCCCAGTCGAACCGCCGGTTCCGCCTCGCGCACCCCGTCAACGCCCCCGAGCGCCATGAGCCGGCCGCCGAATCCCCCCCAAACCGTATTTACAACCCGACAGGCGAAAAATCCGAAAAGTCGCGGCGCGGAGCGCCCGACTTTTCGCGTCCAAACGATCCCTACGGCGTAGGACTCGGCGACGGAGCCGGCGACGAGGACGACGCCGATGCCGAGGGTGCCGGCGTCGGAGCCGCCTTCGTGTCCGGCTGCACGATGTGCCGCTGCAGCGCCACCTCGGTCAACCCGGTGCCCCCGACCTGGATGTCGTCGTAGGCGGAGAGGTGACGGTCTTTGTCGAAGTACAGGATGGAAAGCGCGAGTGGCAAGGGCTTCGAGCTCTCCAGCCCGCGCAGCCCCGCCCCGCCCGTCGAGCCCTCCACCATGAGCAGGGTGCGCTCCTGCAGTGCCCGCACGGCCGCGGACGCCGAGGCCGAGGGCGACGTCTCGGGAGCCGGCACCGCCACCTGCGCGGCCGCGCCCGGGTTCGGGTTGAGGCGCGCGATCGAGCGCTCGTGCTTGTGTCCGGCCAGCACCAGCGGGCACAGCCCGGCGAGCTCCTGGGCCGCCACCGGGTCGTGCACCATCGCGACGTCGACCGGCTTGGTGCTGGAACGGATCTTCTCCGCCAGGATGTCGCCCGAGGTCACGACCTGTTTGTGCTGCTCGTCGTTCGACTCGTCCGTCGACTTGTCCGGCGTGAACCGCGGATCGCCGATGCCGGCGAAGGTGAGGCCCTTCACGCTGACGATCGTGTCGTCGAGCACCGTGGCGTTGGGCTGGCGTGCGACCGCGGCGGCGGTGACGGCCGAGTCGTGGTTGCCGCGGATGTAGAGGTACGGGACCTTCAGATCGCCGATGACGTTGACGTAGGACGCCTCGGGCTCGCTGCCCCAGTCGTTGATGTCGCCCGTGTCGACGATGATGTCGATGTCGAACTGGTCCGCGACCGAGCGCACGACGCCCCAGGCCGCCGGGTTGAGGTGCATGTCGGAGATGTGCAGGACCTTGGTGGTGCTCTTGTCCGGCTCGTACACCGGCAGCGCCGAGATCGTGCCGTAGAGCTTGCTGACGTTGAGCACCAGCTTCTGCAGCTGCGAGCGGTACTCCTCGTACCGGTCGGTGATCCGCTTCGCGTCGCCGATGATGGCCGGGGCGTTGACGAGCAGGCCGCGGTACGTCGGCTCCTGGATCGCCGCGGGATTGAACGTGAGCAGCGTCGCGGCCCCGGTCGAGGCCAGCACCCCGATCACCACGAGGCCCCCGGCCGCCGTCGCGCGGCGCGCCCGGAACACCAGCGCGACCAGGATCATCGCGCCGAGCAGGCCGCTGCCCGCCGTCTGCAGCGCCAGCCGCCGCACGCCGAGGCTGAGCTGGTCCACCGCGTCGTGGCTGATCTGCTCGAGATTGCCGGTCTTCGCCGCGAACGCGCGGGTGCGCGCCTCGTCCAGCGACTCCAGCCGGATGCGCAGGTGCACGGGGCCGTCGTGGCTGTTCAGCTCCAGCGAGCCCAGCGGCGGGATCTCCACCGAGGTGTCGCCGTGCCAGGACGGGACAAGCGAGAGCTGCGCGCGGAAGGGCCCGATGTCCTGCGTCGTGGTCCCGCCGAGCTCGACGCCGATGATCATCCCGATGACCGCGACGGCGCCCACGAGCAGCCCGTGGCCGATCCGCCGCAGGCGTTTGTGCCTCGGCGCCCGGGCGCGGCCGCTCCCGGGCCCGGCCGGGTGCCTCCGGCGACCGGCGGCCATGATGGTCGCGCGGCGCCGGGCCCGTTGGGCGGCCAGCGCGGCGCGACGGCTGAACGGGGAGCTCAACTCTTGCCGGCCTCGCCGACGTCGCTGATCACCAGGCGCAGGAGCATGTCGTCATCCGGCTTCGGCGTGCCGCGGCCGTCCTTGTTGGACGTGGAGATCCACAGGCTGCCGTCGGGCGCGACCGCGGCCGCGCGGAGGCGACCGTACTTGTCCTGCAGCAGCGGCACCGGCGCGCCCAGGAGCGTGCCGGCCTCGGTGACCTGCATGACGTACATCCGCTGGCCTTTCAGGCACGAGGTCACCAGGTAGCCGCTCAGGTAGGCCAGCCCCGAGCACGAGGCGTCGGCGGTCTTCCATGTCATGATCGGGTTGGTGAACTTCGGGTCGGTGCCGCGGCCCTCGACCGTCGGCCACCCGTAGTTCTTGCCCGCCTCGATCACGTTGAGCTCGTCGGCATCGCTGGCCCCGTACTCCATCGCGTACATGCGCTGGTTCTTGTCCCACGCGAACCCTTGCACGTTGCGATGTCCGTAGCTGTACACGGCGGTTCCGAACGGGTTACCGGGCGCCGGCTTCCCGTCCGGCTGGATGCGCAGGATCTTGCCGCCGAGGCTGTTGAGGTCCTGGGCGCTCTCGGGCTTGTTCCCGTCGCCGGTGGCCACGTAGAGGAATCCGTCCGGCCCGAAGCGCAGCTGGCCGCCGTTGTGGATGCCCGCCTTGGGGATGCCGGTCAGGATCGGCACCGGCGCCTGCCCGAGGGTCAGCTTGGCGACGCGGTTGTCGTCCTGGGTGGTGTAGTACACAAACACCGTGTTATCCGTGTCGTACTGCGGCGAAACCGCGATTCCGAGCAGTCCGCCCTCGCCGCCCGGCACCGCGGCGTCGATCTTCTGCAGCTCCGCCACGAGCATGCCGTCGGACGTGGTCGCCGTGCCGACCTTGAGCAGCCGCTTGCTGTCACGCTCGGTGACCAGCCCGGAGCCGTCCGGCAGGAACGCGATGCCCCACGGCACCGCGAGCCCCTTGGCCAGCACGGTGACCGAGACCTCGGCCCCGCCCTCGTCGCTGCTGCCGGAGCTCGACGGCGACGGGTACGGCGACAGCTTCGGCGGCGACCCCAGCTCGTCCGGCGGCGGTGGCCCGAACGAGCAGCCCGCGAGGGCAAGGGCCGCCGCGGCCGCGCAGAGCACGGCGAGGCTCCGACCAGCGGGCCGGCGGGCAGAACGGTGCGTCCGGGCGTTCACCCGGCCAAGCGTAGCGTTGCCGCTCGGGAGCGACGTTTTCCGCCGTCGTTCCCACCCCGCGCGTCTTGCTCTTATCACGCGCGCGTCGTTTTGCCCGGGCCGCGGGGACCTGCATCATCGACCGCATGGTGAAGATCTGGGTCGCCCACGAGTGCGGCTCGGAGCTCCTCCGCGCCGCGAACGCGCGGCAGGAGGCGGTCGTCGAGGTCATGCCGGCGCCGGGAGAGCTGCCGTCGGACCCGGACGACGTGGCCTTCTGGGTGCCCCCGTTCCTGGCCAAGCCCGAGGTCACCGCGCTCACCCGCGAGATGCCGAAGCTGCGGGTCATTCAGCTGTTGAGCGCGGGCGCGGACGCGTGGGCGGGCCGGGTCCCGGACGGTGTGGCCCTCTGCGATGCCCGGGGCGTGCACGACTCCTCGACGGCCGAATGGGTCGTCGGGGCCGTCCTGGCCTGCGTGCGCGAGTTCCCGTCGTTCGCGCGGGCGCAGGAGCGGGGGGAGTGGGCGTACCGCCGCACGGACGAACTGGCCGGCAAGCGCGTGCTCATCGTCGGCTCCGGCTCGATCGGCCGCGCGACCGAGGCGCGCCTGGCCCCGTTCGACGTCGAGGTGACCCGCGTCGCGCGGCGCCCGCGCGAGGGCGTGCACGGCGTCGAGGAGCTGCCGTGGCTGCTGCCCGACGCCGATGTGGTCGTGCTGCTGGTACCGCTCACTCCCGAGACCCGCGGCCTCGTCTCGGCCGGGTTCCTGTCGCACATGCGCGACGGCGCCCTGCTCGTCAACGCCGCCCGCGGCCCGGTGGTCGACACCGAGGCCGTGACCGCGACCGCGCGAACCGGCCGCATCGCCTTCGCCACGGACGTCACCGACCCCGAGCCGCTACCGCCCGACCACGAGCTGTGGCGCCTTCCTAACGTCTTCATCACGCCTCACGTCGCCGGCTCGGTGCCGGGCCTGTGGCGCCGCGGCTACACCCTCGCCGCGTCCCAGCTGCGCCGCTTCCTCGCGGACGAGCCCCTGGACAACGTGGTGACCGACGGCTACTGAGCGCGCTGGCCGGCCGGCTGCGGAGCGCTCTCGCCGTCGTCGGACGCGTCCGAGTCGTCCTCGCCGGCGGGGCGGTCGGCCCCGAGCGGCTGTCCGCCGGCCTTGATCAGGCGCGGTACGTCCGCGGCGCGCACGGCGTCCAGCAGCACCAGGTGGCCGTTGGCCAGGCGCGCCTGCACCCGCCCGCCGTCGATGACGAGGCCGTCCACGGCGTTCCACGGGACCGTGCGGCGGCCGAGCAGGGCGCGCACCGTGAACCCGCGCTCGTCGACGTCGGTGCCCGCGCGCCAGGCCCAGATGGCGACGGCGAGGGGAATCAGGAGCACCAGCAGGAACCAGACACTCTCGGCGAGCAGTGGAATGGCGCCGATCACGGTGATGCCCGCCGCCACGGCGAGGGCTGCGCTGCGCCGGAACTTGACCTTGACCTGGTTGCTCACACAGCCATCCTCCCACCTTTCGAGGAACTGCCTCCGGGCGCCCGGCCGGGCATACTGAGCGCCGTGGGGGATGAGAACGGCCGCCCTTCGCCGCCACCGGCGGCCGGGGTTACGCTCGGTGCCGTGTTAGACGAGATCGCGACGGGCCGGAGGGCTCGTCGGGCGATCCGCGGTAATATGTCCGGCTTTGCGGGAGGCTGCCCGTGGGGGGAGGGCAGATCGTGACCGCCACGTTCCGTCGAGACACGCCCGCCCCGTGGGCCGAGGGCATCAAGCGCAGCAAGCGCGTCACCGTGCGCCCGACCGGAGCCGTGGCCGCCGGGCTGCTGGGCGCATCGGTCCTGGTCGCGCTGGCCGTGGCCGGCTGGGGGATCAAGGAGCTGAGCATCCTGTGGGGTGCCGCGGCGATCCTGGCGCTCGCCGGTGTGGTGGTGCTCACGCTGAGGGGCTTCCCGCTCTTCGCGATCCTGACCATCGCCGCGGGCGCCGTCGCCTGGGGCGTGGCCACGCGCGGTCGCCTGCCGGACAGCTGGTTCGACCTACCCGGTGTTCTGGGCTTCATCGGGATCAATCTCGCTTATGTCGTACCGTTGGCGGGCTCTTTTCTTTCCGCCCTGCTCCTCGACGCGCGGCGGGTGTCCCGGTCCTCCATCGACGAGGCCGTGAGCGGGCGCCGCTGGTGGGGCAAGCCCGACGACACGCTCCCGCGCCTGAAGGAGCTCGAGGTCATCCCGAGCTCCCGCTTCTTCGCCCTGGGCGAGGGCGGCTGCACGCATCTCGTCTCCGCCGGCCGCCGCGTCGCGCTGTTCCTGCCGACGGTCTGGCCGCACGGCGATTTCACGATGGACGCCGCGGGCCAGGTGCTGCGCGGCGGCCGCCTGTTCGTGCCCGGCTCGGAGGACGTCGACGGCCTCGCCGCGGAGGTGCACACCTGGCGCGAGCAGCTGGCCAAGGTCGGGGGTTCCGTCCGGGGGTACCTCGTGGTCGCCCCCTCCCGCGGCGACGTCTCCGAGGACCTGGTGATCTCCGTCGCACCCGGCGAGCACCTGCACCTCGTGCACGCCCACGAGATGGCGGACGCGGCCGGGCGCTGGCTGGCGGCCGAGCCGTACCGCGTCGACCTGCACGTCATGGAGCGCCTCCTCGTCCTCGCGGCGGGCAACGAGCTGCCGGAGCCCCTGTCGCTCCCGCGCACGTTCGCCCGCGAGGCGAGCGCGTCGTCCGCCGAGCGCTCGGACACGGCGTCGCCCACGGACGCGGCGTTCGCCGCCGCGGCGTCCTCGCCGTCGGGCACGTCCGCCGCGGCGGGCATGCCGACGGTGCTGGGCGGCACCGGAGAACCCACCGCCCCGACCACCGCCTGGCGCCCGGGCAACGGCGTCATGCGCGCGCGCCTGAGTCGCCTGGCCAAGAGCGCCGCCGCCCGCGGCGAGCATGCGGATGCCACAATCGCGGGCTCCGAGCCAGCCCCCGAACCGCCCACAGATGGCAACGGACCTGACCCCGCTACCCCGGAGGCCGCGTTGCGCTCCCAAGCCGATTCAAACTTCGGCCCAGCGTCCCGCTTCGACCGCGATCACGACCATGACGCGGATTTCGGAGCCCCGTCCCGCCGCGACCGCGACGCCGAGTACGGTGCCCCCGTGCGCGCCGACCGCGACCTTGGCCGCGACTCGGACTTCGGCGCGGCGTCGGGCTACGACCGCGACCTCGGCCGCGACGCCGACTTTGCCGCCCCCGCGCGTGCCGGCGGCCGCGGCTCGGGTCGCGACGCGGACCTCGGCGGCACGTCCCGATTCGACCGCGGCTACGACGCCTCCGGCCGCGGCTACGACGCCTCCGGCCGCGGGGGTGCCTCCTCGCGCGGGGACGACGACGCTTCCTCGCGCGGGCGCGACGGCGCCTCCGGCCGCGGGGGTGCCTCCGCCCAGGGGGACGACGACCCCGAGAGCTCATGGGAGGCCCGCTCGACCCGCGAACTCGTCGGAAACTGGGACAACGACTCGGCCAGCCGGATCGCGGCCTGGGCCGCGGAGGACACCTCCGACCCGGACGCCCGCGCCTCCGCACGGCGGGCCTGGTCCCCGATGGGCGGCGAGACACCGGCGCCGGGCGAGCGCTTCCGCTGGTCGAGCGAGGCGGAGGACGACTTCCCCACGGCGTACGAGGCGGGCAGCTGGCCCGACCCCTCCACCGACACCCAGCCGGCCCGCCCGGACGCGCGGCGCGAGACGCGCCCCACCGACGCGAGCGGCGACCCCCGCACCCCCGAGCCGAACGCGGACTCGTGGCGCGAGACCCGCGCTCCCGAGCCCGTGGCGGACTCATGGCGTGACTCGCGCGCTCCCGAGCCGAACGCGGACTCGTGGCGTGATTCCCGCGCTCCGGAGCCCGTGGCGGACTCGTGGCGTGACTCGCGCGCCCCCGAGCCGGTGGTCGAGCCTTCCTGGCGCGATACCCGCACGCCGGAGCCGGTGGCCGATTCGTGGCGGGAGAACCGCGCTCCCGAGCCGGTGCAGGAGCCGTGGCGGGAGCGCCGGGCACCCGAGCCGATCGCGGAGACGCGGGCGCCGGAGCCGGTTGCTGACTGGCGTACGCCGGGTCGGGAGCCATGGGCGGGCGACTCCCAGGACGCGCGGCGGGCGGACGAGCGGCCGGTCGTGGAATGGCCGCCGCCGCCGGCCGAGTCGCGGGGAGCCGAGCGCCTTCAGGTGGACTGGCGGACGCCCGATTCCCCCGCGCCCGAGCGGCCGTCGGTCGAGTGGCGGTCCGCGCCGGACGCGCCCGCGCCCGAGCGGCCGTCGGTTGACTGGCTGGCGGCGCCGGAGCGGCCCGCGGCGGAGTGGCAGTCCGGGGCGGAGCGGCCCGCGTCCGAGCGGCCGACCGTCGACTGGCAGCCCGCGTCCGAGCGGTCCGCGGGCGAGCGGCAGCCCGCGTCCGAGCGGCCCTCCGTGGAGTGGCGGTCCGCGTCCGAGGCGGGTCCGTCGCAGCGGCCGTCCGTGGAGTGGCGGTCCGCCGAGGCGCCCGCGGCCGGGCGTGGTGCCGATGAGGTGCGGCCGAGTGCGCGGCCGTCCGTCGAGTGGCAGCCGGCGGCGGAGAACGGCGCGTCCGGGCGACCTTCGGTTGAGTGGCAGCCCGCAGCGGAGAACCGGCCGTCCGTCGAGTGGCAGCCCGGGGCGGAGGCCGGGCCGTCCGTTGACTGGCGGACGTCGCCTCAGGCGGGCGGTGGGGACTGGCGTAACTCGGAGCCGGGCCGGGAGCAGCAGCCGGCGGCCGGAGAGGCGCGGCGGCGGCCTGAGCGGGCGCCCTTCACCGGGAGCCTGTTCGAGGGCGATTCGCCCGAGCTCGTGGCCAAGCCGCTCGAGCTGCGGCGGTCCTGGGAGTCGTCCGATGCCGCGTCGCGGTCGATTCGGCGGCGGGATCGGCAGCAGCCGGGCGAGGTTGAGAACGTCGACGCGCGGGAGCAGCGGACCGCGAGCTGGCCCAGCGTGCCGGGTGCGGATGCGGGCCCGATGCCGGGCATGGGGCAGCCGAACGCGGCCCCGGCCGGGAACGGGCGTACCACCGACGCGTGGGAGGCCCAGGCCGGCAGTGGGCGGGCCGCCGACGCGTGGGAGGGCCAGGCCGCAGCTGGGAACGGCCGTGCCGCCGACGCGTGGGACCCCAGGTCCGAGAACCCGAACACGCAGGCCCAGCCCGCCGCCCCGGCCGGCGGTGGATGGAACAGCCAGCCGTGGGCTTCCCACCCCTCGGGCCGGGAAGCCCAGGGCCAGCCCGACTTCGCGGCCGGGGGAGGAGCGAGCGCCCAGCAAGGGGCGAGCACCCAGCCGTGGGAGGCGCAGGCTCCGAGCCGCGACGAGCCGGCCACTCAGGCGTGGCCGGGCCGGAACGGGCGTACCACCGATGCGTGGGAGTCCCGGCCGCAGCGGCCCGCGCCGCCGCCGGTCGACAACCACGCGCCCGCGGGGCGTGCCGGTGAAGAGGCCTGGTGGGACGGGCCCGCGCAGGCGCCCGTGCCGCCGCCCGTCGCCGACGGCGGTGACGGCAGTCCCGAGAAGGCCAAGAAGTCCCGCTGGGGGCGCAACAAGGACAAGGACAAGAAAGAGCGCAACAGCCCGGAGGAGACCGCCGGCGCCTGGGCCTCCGAGCCGGGCGAGCGCTGGGAACCCGCGGCGCCCAGGAACGAGGAGCCGCGCAACGAGGGCTGGGAGCGCGCCGCGCCCAGGAGCGAAGAGCCCGGCAACGAGGGCTGGGGCGGCGGCGAGCGCATCCCGGAGCAGCGCAAGCGCGAGCAGCAGCAGCTCTCCGCGTTCGAGGACCTCGCCCCGCTCGAGCTCAACCTCGACGAGGAGCCGAAGGAGAAGACTCGCAGGTTCCTGCGCCGGAAGTGATCGAAGAGCCGAACGAGGGGGCGCGCCGCGAAAGCGGAGCGCCCCCTCGGGCGTCAGCGCAGCGGGTAGGACGAGAGCAGCTCCCGAACCTCACCGGCGATCACGTCGAGCGCGTCGTCGTCCGACTTCAGGGCGGCGTCCACGGCGCGGGAGATCCACGAGGCCACCTGGGGCATCGCGGACTCCGTGAGGCCGCGGGTGGTCAGCGCGGGAGTACCCAGGCGCAGACCCGACGGGTCGAAGGGCTTGCGGGTGTCGTACGGCACCGTGTTGTAGTTCGTCTCGATCCCCGCGCGGTCGAGGGCCTTCGCGGCCGGCTTCCCGCCGATGCCCTTGCCGGTGAGGTCGAGCAGGAGCAGGTGGTTGTCGGTGCCGCCCGACACGAGGTCGAAGCCGTGCTCGAGCAGGGCCGAGGCCAGGGCGCGGGCGTTGGCGACCACCTGCTGGGCGTACACCTTGAAGGAATCCTGTGAAGCCTCGCCCAGGGCGACCGCGATCCCGGCGGTGGTGTGGTTGTGCGGGCCGCCCTGCAGGCCTGGGAACACGGCCTTGTCGATGGCGGACGCGTGCTCCGCGGTGCACATGAGCATGGCGCCCCGCGGGCCCCGCAGCGTCTTGTGCGTCGTGGTCGAGATGATCTCGGCGTGCCCGACCGGGGACGGGTGCGCCCCGCCCGCCACGAGGCCGGCGATGTGCGCGATGTCCGCGACGAGCACCGCGCCCACCTCGCGGGCGATCTCGGCGAAGCGCGGGAAGTCGATCGTGCGCGGAATGGCCGTACCGCCGCAGAAGATGAGCCTCGGGCGCTCCCGCAGGGCCAGGTCACGCACCTCGTCGAGGTCCACGCGGCCGGTCTCGCGGCGGACCGAGTACTGCACCGGCCGGAACCACTTGCCCGTCGCCGACACTGGCCAGCCGTGCGTGAGGTGCCCGCCCATCGGCAGCGCCATGCCCATGACGGTGTCGCCGGGCTTGGCCAGGGCCAGGTAGACGGCGAGGTTCGCGGGCGAGCCCGAGTACGGCTGGACGTTCGCGTGCTCGACGCCGAACACGTGCCTGGCCCGCGCGATCGCGAGCTCCTCGATGGGGTCGACGAAGCGCTGGCCCTCGTAGTACCGCTTCCCGGGGTAACCCTCGGAGTACTTGTTGGTCAGCACGGAGCCGGTCGCCTCGAGGACGGCCCGGGAGACGTAGTTCTCCGAGGCGATCATCCGCAGCGTGTCGTGCTGACGCTGCTCCTCGCCCTCGACGAGCGCGGCCAGCTCGGGGTCCACCAAGCGCAAAGAAGACATGCAGCCTCCTGATACGTCGGGACACCCAGGCGCGCGGTGCCCGCGATCGGAAGCTCCCCGGTGGTCGGTTCCACCTTGATGTGCGCCAGTCGCGATGACTGACGCACATCCTAGTGGAACTTTACGGAACCCGGCGGTAAGCGCCGTCACTCGCCGACGTCGCCATCGACGCGTACGCCCGCAGCGCCGCCGACACCGGCCGCTCGCGGTCGAGCGGGGTGTAGGGCCGCTCCCGCTTGTCCTGCGCGATCTTGCGCGCGGCCAGCTCCTCGTCGCCGACGACGAGCTGGATGGAGCGGGCCGGGATGTCGATGTCGATGCGGTCGCCGTCCTCGACGAGCGCGATGAGCCCGCCGCCGGCCGCCTCCGGGCTGATGTGCCCGATCGACAGGCCCGACGTGCCGCCGGAGAAGCGCCCGTCGGTGATCAGCGCGCAGGCTCGGCCGAGCCCGCGGCCCTTGAGGAAGCTGGTCGGGTACAGCATCTCCTGCATCCCGGGGCCGCCCTTCGGGCCCTCGTAGCGGATGACGACGACGTCGCCCTCCACGACCTCCTTGGCGAGGATGCCGTCGACGGCGGCCTCCTGCGACTCGAAGACCTTCGCGCGGCCGGAGAACGTCAGGTTCTCCTCGGGCACGCCGGCCGTCTTGACGACGCAGCCCTCGGGCGCGAGGTTGCCGAAGAGGATCGCCAGGCCGCCGTCCTTGGTGTAGGCGTGCTCGACGCTGCGGATGCACCCGTTCTCGCCGTCGGTGTCGAGCGAGTTCCACCGGTTCTCCGTGGAGAACGGCTCGGTGGTCCGCACGCCCCCGGGCGCGGCGTGGAACAGCTCGAGCGCCTGCTCCGAGGCCTTGCCGCCGCGAATGTCCCACTCGTCGACCCACTCGCGGAACGTCGGGGAGTGCACCGACCAGACGGACTCGTCGATCAGCCCGCCGCGCGACAGCTCGCCGAGGATGGCGGGGATGCCGCCGGCGCGGTGCACGTCCTCCATGTGGTACTTCTGCGTGTTCGGTGCCACCTTGGCCAGGCAGGGCACGCGACGCGAGATCCCGTCCATGTCGGCCACGGAGAAGTCGAGCTCGGCCTCCCGTGCGGCGGCCAGCAGGTGCAGCACGGTGTTGGTGGACCCGCCCATCGCGACGTCCAGCGCCACCGCGTTCTCGAAGGCGGGCCGGGAGGCGATCGCCCGCGGCAGCACCGAGGCGTCATCGGAGAAGTAGTAGCGCTTGGCGAGGTCGACGATCAGCGAACCGGCCCGCTCGAAGAGCGCCTTGCGCGCCGCGTGCGTGGCCAGCGTCGAGCCGTTGCCCGGCAGGGCCAGCCCGATCGCCTCGGTCAGGCAGTTCATGGAGTTGGCGGTGAACATGCCCGAGCAGGAGCCGCACGTCGGGCAGGCGGAGCGCTCGATCTGGCCGAGCTGCTCGTCCGTGACGGACTCGTTGGCGGAGGCGATCATCGCGTCGATGAGATCGAGCTTGGCGTCCTTCTCGTGGACGATGCCCTCGATCGAGATGGTCTTGCCGGCTTCCATGGGGCCGCCGGAGACGAAGACGGTCGGGATGTTGAGGCGGAGGGCGGCGAGCAGCATGCCGGGCGTGATCTTGTCGCAGTTGGAGATGCACACGAGGGCGTCGGCGCAGTGGGCCTGCACCATGTACTCGACGGCGTCGGCGATGAGCTCGCGGCTGGGCAGCGAGTAGAGCATCCCGCCGTGGCCCATGGCGATGCCGTCGTCGACGGCGATGGTGTTGAACTCCTTGGCGACCCCACCGGCCTCGGCAACCGCGTCGGCGACGATCATGCCGAGGTTGCGGAGGTGGACGTGGCCCGGCACGAACTGCGTGAAACTGTTGGCGATGGCGACAATCGGCTTGCCGAAGTCGGAGTCGGTCATGCCAGTGGCGCGCCAGAGGGCGCGCGCGCCGGCCATGTTGCGACCAGAAGTGGAAGTCTTGGACCGCAGCTCGGGCATACTTGGAGTCTGACACGTTCCGCATCCTGGGATAGGTTGACTCAGGCCATGAGATGCGCCAGAGTGGGCTCATGTCGTCGAGGTCGCTCCGAGTACTTATCATCTAGCGCGCCGACGCCTGCCGTCAGCGCGCTAGCCCCCCGTGCCGAGCACGTGGGGTTTTTTCATGTCCGGAGCCTTGCCTAGACACCTTCGAGCGAAAGTGCGAAAGCGATGACGAGACCCACGCCAGAAGTGCTCGCCCACCGGGGGCACCCCGCACCGCCCGCCACCGCGCCGGCCGCCGACAAGAAGGCCCAGCCGGAGCTGCTCACCGGGGCGCAGGTACTCGTCCGCTCGCTCGAGGCCCTCGGCGCCGACGTCGTGTTCGGCATTCCGGGCGGCGCGATCCTCCCGGCGTACGACCCGCTGTTCGACTCCGAGAACGTCCGGCACATCCTGGTCCGCCACGAGCAGGGGGCCGGCCACGCCGCCACCGGCTACGCGCAGGCGACCGGCAAGGTCGGCGTGTGCATGGCCACGTCCGGCCCGGGCGCGACCAACCTGGTGACCCCGATCGCCGACGCCTACATGGACTCGGTCCCCATGGTGGCCATCACCGGCCAGGTCGCCTCCAGCTACATCGGCACGGACGCCTTCCAGGAGGCGGACATCGCCGGCATCACGCTGCCGATCACCAAGCACAACTACCTGGTCCAGTCGGGCGAGGAGCTGCCCCGGGTGCTCGCCGAGGCGTTCCACCTGGCCGGCACCGGCCGCCCCGGCCCCGTCCTGGTCGACATCCCCAAGGACGTGCTGCAGAACAAGACCACGTTCAAGTGGCCGCCGACCATGGAGCTGCCCGGCTACCACCCGACCCTGCACCCGCACGGCAAGCAGATCCGCGAGGCGGCCCGCCTCATCGCCGCGGCCAAGCGCCCGGTGCTCTACGTCGGCGGCGGCGTCATCAAGGCCCACGCCTCCGAGGTGCTGCTGAAGCTGGCCGAGCTGACCGGCGCCCCGGTCGTCACGACGCTGATGGCCCGCGGCGCCTTCCCGGACTCCCACCCGCAGCACATGGGCATGCCGGGCATGCACGGCTCGGTCGGCGCGGTCTACGCCCTGCAGAAGTCCGACCTGCTCATCACCATCGGCGCCCGCTTCGACGACCGCGTGACCGGCACGCTGTCGACGTTCGCGCCGAACGCCGCGGTCATCCACGCCGACATCGACCCGGCCGAGATCGGCAAGAACCGCACCGCCGACGTGCCGATCGTGGGCGACGCCAAGCACGTGATCGAGGAGCTCATCGCCGCCGTCTCGGCCGAGCACGCGGCCGGGCGCAAGCCGAGCGTCACCGACTGGTGGGCGACCCTGGACGACATCCGCGGCCGGTACCCGCTGGGCTACGAGGAGCCCGCGGACGGGACGCTGTCGCCGCAGTACGTCATCGAGCGCATCGGCAAGCTGGTCGGCCCGGAGGCGATCTACACCGCGGGCGTGGGCCAGCACCAGATGTGGGCCGCGCAGTTCATCAAGTACGAGCACCCGGCCACCTGGCTCAACTCGGGCGGCCTGGGCACCATGGGCTACGCGGTGCCGGCCGCGATGGGCGCCAAGGTCGGCCGCCCGGACAAGACGGTCTGGGCGATCGACGGCGACGGCTGCTTCCAGATGACCAACCAGGAGCTGGCCACCTGCGCCCTGGAGGGCATCCCGATCAAGGTCGCCGTCATCAACAACGGCAACCTGGGCATGGTCCGGCAGTGGCAGACGCTCTTCTACGACCAGCGGTACTCCAACACCGAGCTCGGCACCCACAAGCACCGCATCCCGGACTTCGTGAAGCTCGCCGACGCGCTGGGCTGCTTCGGGCTGCGCTGCGAGACCAAGCGCGACGTCGACGCGACGATCGAGGCCGCGATGAAGGTCAACGACCAGCCCGTCGTCATCGACTTCGTGGTCGGCAAGGACGCGATGGTGTGGCCGATGGTCGCCGCCGGCACGAGCAACGACGAGATCATGTTCGCGCGGGGCGTCCGTCCCGCGTTCGACCAGGACGACGTGTAGGAGTAGCACCGACATGGCCAAGCACACCCTCTCCGTCCTGGTGGAGAACAAGCCCGGCATACTGGCCCGCGTCGCGGGGCTGTTCGCCCGCCGCGGCTTCAACATCGACTCCCTGGCCGTCGGCGAGACCGAGCACCCTGAGGTCTCCCGGATGACGATCGTGGTCAACGCGGACGAATCCCCGCTGGAACAGGTGACCAAGCAGCTCAACAAGCTCGTGCAGGTCCTGAAGATCGTCGAACTCGACACCACCGCCAGCGTGCAGCGCGAGCTGCTGCTGGTGAAGGTGCGCGCGGAACGCCCGGTGCGCTCGCAGGTCCTCGAGACCGTGAACCTGTTCCGGGCCCGCGTGGTCGACGTCGCCGCCGACGCCCTCACCATCGAGGCGACCGGCACGTCGGAAAAGCTGGACGCGCTGCTTCGTGACCTGGAGCCGTTCGGTATCAAGGAAATGGTCCAGTCCGGCGTCGTGGCCATCGGCCGCGGCTCCCGCTCCATCACGACCGGTCCGGCGCTCCGCGCCGCCTCCTGAAATTCTCGAAAGGAACAAGCACATGCCCGCCGAGGTGTTTTACGACGACGACGCCGACCTGTCGTTGATCCAGGGCCGCAAGGTCGCGGTGCTGGGGTACGGCAGCCAGGGTCACGCCCACGCGCTGAGCCTGCGCGACTCCGGCGTCGACGTGCGCATCGGCCTGCCCGAGGGGTCCAAGAGCCGCGCCAAGGCCGAGGAGCAGGGCCTGCGCGTCCTCACCCCGGCCGAGGCGAGCGCCGAGGCAGACGTGATCATGATCCTCGCGCCCGACACGGCGCAGCGCTCGCTGTACTCCGAGCACGTGGCCCCGAACCTGACCGCCGGCAAGGCGCTCTTCTTCGGCCACGGCCTCAACATCCGCTTCGGGCTGATCACGCCCCCCGCGGACGTTGACGTGTGCATGGTCGCCCCGAAGGGCCCGGGCCACCTGGTCCGCCGCCAGTTCGTCGACGGCAAGGGCGTGCCCTGCCTCGTCGCGGTGGAGCAGGACGCGACCGGCAACGCGCTGCAGCTGGCGCTGGCCTACGCGGCCGGCATCGGCGGCACCCGCGCCGGCGTGATCAAGACCACCTTCAAGGAGGAGACCGAGACGGACCTCTTCGGCGAGCAGGCCGTGCTCTGCGGCGGCGCGTCGGCCCTGGTCCAGACCGGCTTCGAGGTGCTCACCGAGGCGGGCTACGCCCCGGAGATCGCCTACTTCGAGTGCCTGCACGAGCTCAAGCTCATCGTGGACCTGATGTACGAGGGCGGCATCGCCCGCATGCGCTACAGCGTCTCCGACACCGCCGAGTACGGCGACTACACCCGTGGCCCGCGCGTCATCGACGCCCGGGTCAAGGAGGAGATGAAGCGCATCCTGGGCGAGATCCAGTCGGGCGAGTTCGCCCGCGAGCTGATCGCCGAGGACGACGCCGGCCGCCCGAACTTCACCAAGTACCGCGAGCAGGGCGCCAACCACCCGATCGAGGAGACCGGCAAGCAGCTGCGCTCGATGATGAGCTGGGTCGACCGGCCCATCACCGAGACCGCCTGACCTGAAAAAAACGCGGCCCCTCTCGCTTTGAGAGGGGCCGCGCTGGTTCATGGCTCGGGTCCGCGTCACTAGCTGACCGTCGCTCCCGCCAGGAATCCCGACGTCCGTGGGTGGCGGCCGGCTCAGCGCACCCGGGCCGCGTTGGCCCGGATGGCATCGCGGATGTACGCCGCGAGCCCCGGGTGCTCGGTGTCGTAGTTCGCGGTGAACCGGGGATCGGACACGTACATCTCCCCGAGCCCCTGGTGGATCTCGGCCGAGCAGTCGTAGAACCAGCGGCTGATGTGCTGCCGGTGCGCCTCGGCGAGGTCCATGGCCCGCTCGTCGCCGGCCGGAACGCCTCCGTCGAACGCCGCGGCGAACTGGGCGGTGTTCTCGGCCGCCTCGCCCTTGATCCGCTCCCAGTCGGCCTTGGTGTACTGCGCCGTGCGGCGGGCGGACTGCTGGTACGCCTCGGTGGAGCCCCAGCGCTGCTCGGCCTCCTCGGCATGCTGATCGGGATCGAAGGAGCCGAACAGCTCCCGCTTCTCCTCGGGTGTCAGGTTCATCGTCATGCCCTCCAGCCTGATGTCTCCAGCGACTGGAGAGTCAACCCCCTTGGGGCCGGATCAATCCGAACACTCCGTGTCCGGATTGATCCCGCACCGCGCCGGCGTTCGAGCTCGGCAACGGCGGCCTGGTCACGACCGCGGCCGACTGGGTCGCGTTCGGCCGGATGCTCCTGACCGGAGGCACGGCCCCGGACGGCCGCCGCGTGCTGTCCGAGGCGTCGGTCCGCGCGATGACCACCGCCCAGACGACTCCCGCCCAGCGCGCCCCCGCCGGCCTGTTCCTGGAGGACGGTCAGGGCTGGGGCTACGGCGGCTCCGTCGACCTCGCGCGCGTCGTACGTCGCCTCCTGCCCGTGCGCGTCGTACGTCGCCCCCGGGCCGTGCGCCTCATAGCCGGCGTCCTGCCCGGCGGCGGCGGGCGTGCGACGGTCGCGCGGGTTCGGTGGGGTGGTGGCCATGTGTTGGGCGGCTGCGGGGGCGCGGCCGGGTGTGGGCGGGCGCGCGGGGGCCTAGTCGGTGGAGTGTTCGTGCGGGAAAGCGCTCTTACAGGGGGATATCGGGCGCGGAGGCGAGGGGCCCGACCGGCTCACGCTGTGATCGCGCTCACTTGATTGGGTCGGGAAGGGGTGGGGCGGCGGGCCTACCATCGCCTGAAGAGGCCGTCCGCCCGGCCCCGTCGCGGTTTCCCCCAGTGCGTGGCGGGCAGTGTCGCGCGCCCCGCAGCCGACGCCAACCGAAGCCTGGAAGTCGAGGTCCCATGACCCTCCCTCCTGACCGCCCGGTGGTGCTCATCGCCGAGGAGTTGGCTCCGTCCGCTCTCGAGGTGCTCGCCGACGACTACGAGGTTCGTCACATCGACGGTACCGACCGCCCCGCTCTGCTGGCCGAGCTCGCCGACGCCAGCGCCGTGATCGTTCGCAGCGCCACCCGCATCGACGCCGAGGCGGTCGCCGCGGCGCCTCGGCTCAAGGTCGTCGCCCGCGCCGGGGTCGGCCTGGACAACGTCGACGTGCCGGCCGCCACCGCACGCGGCGTCATGGTCGTCAACGCGCCCACGTCCAACATCGTCTCCGCGGCCGAGCAGGCCGTCGCGCTGCTGCTCGCCGTCGCGCGCAACACCGCCGCCGCGTCCGCGGCACTGAAGGCGGGGGAGTGGAAGCGCTCGAAGTACACCGGCGTGGAATTGTCCGGGAAGGTCGTCGGAGTGGTCGGGCTCGGGCGCATCGGTGTGCTCTTCGCCCAGCGCATGGCGGCGTTCGGGGTCCGGCTGGTCGCCTACGACCCGTACATCCAGCCGGCGCGCGCGGCTGGGCTCGGAGTGCGGCTGCTGGGGCTGGACGAACTCCTTCGGGAGAGTGACTTCATCTCGATCCACCTGCCCAAGACGCCGGAGACCGTCGGGCTGATCGGCGTGCGCGAGCTGTCCATCGTCAAGCCGGGCGTGCGCATCATCAACGCGGCCCGCGGCGGCCTCGTCGACGAGCAGGCCCTCGCCGACGCGATCGCCGACGGGCGGGTGGCGGGCGCGGGCATCGACGTGTACAGCAAGGAGCCGTGCCTCGCCTCGCCGCTGTTCGCCTTCGACAGCGTGGTCGCCACCCCGCACCTGGGCGCCTCCACGGTCGAGGCGCAGGACAAGGCCGGGCTCGCGGTCGCGCGCTCCGTCAAGCTGGCCCTCGACGGCGAGTTCGTGCCCGACGCGGTGAACGTCCAGGTCGGCGGCATGGTCGCGGAGGAGGTGCGCCCGCTGCTGCCGCTGGCGGAGAAGCTCGGCGCCGTGTTCACCGCGGTCGCGGGCGGCATCGCGGCGTCGGTGACCGTCGAGGTGCACGGCGAGGTGGCCAAGCACGATGTGTCGGTGCTCAAGCTGGCCGCCACGAAGGGGCTGTTCGGCAGCGTGGTGGCGGAGCAGGTGACGTACGTCAACGCCCCCCATCTGGCGGCCGACCGCGGGGTCGAGGTAGCACTCGCGGTCTTCACCGACTCATCCGACCAGCCCAACCTGGTGACCGTGCGTGGAGCCCTGCCGGACGGGCGGGTAGCCTCGGTGTCCGGTACGTATGTCGCGGGCCCGCGTGAGGCGCTGAAGCTGACCGAGATCGACGGCTTCAGTCTCGAGCTGGCTGCGGAAGGCGTGCTGCTGTTCTTCCGCTACGCCGACCGCCCCGGCGTGGTGGGCACGGTGGGGTCGATACTGGGTTCCGCGGGGGTCAACATCGGTTCGATGCAGGTCGCTCGGCGCGAGGCCGGCGGGGAGGCGCTCATGACGCTGACCGTCGACCAGGCGGTGGCGGCGGATCTGCTCGGCGAGGCCCAGCAGGCCATCGGTGCGACTGCCGCGAGCACGGCGGACTTGTCCGCCGACTAGGACTTTCCTCTGCGAGGGCGGGGAGCGTGGCGGCGCTCCCCGCCCTCATTCCTTGCGCGGCCCCGGTCGCGCGGGTGCGGGGGCGCAGCGCTCGGCAACGACCGGCCGACGCTCGGACGCGCTCGACGGCGCTCGGGTGCGGCGCGACGGTGCTCGGGGGCGATCAGACGGCGCGACGGTGCTCGGGGCGATCAGACGGTCCGCGGGGGCGTTCGGGCGCGTCAGGCAATGGCTCGGCGGCGCTCGGGTGCGGCGCGACGGTGCTCGCCGGTGCTCGGGCGCGAAAGCGCGTTCAGCGCGCGGGCGCGGCGTGCTTACGCGGTGCAGGAGTGGGTGCTGCATCCTCGTGCGGACGCGAATGGGAGAGTGGCTGCGCGCGAGCACGAGTGCGTGGCCGCCCGGACGCGAGCGGTCACCGCGGGTCGCGGCGGCCGTGACCGGCCCGGCATCACAGCACGTGTTCTCATGGAGCGGGACGCCCGTCCACGGAATAGGACAGCGGCGTACGGTTGAGCGGTCTACGAAAGGGGTCAGAGGTGGCGAAGATCGCGGTTGTGGCCGGTGACGGCATCGGCACCGAGGTAGTGGCGCAGGCGCTGAAGGTGTTGCGCGTGGTCCTGCCCGGCGTCGAGACGACCGACTACGACCTGGGCGCCGCCCGGTACAACCGCACCGGCGAGGTCCTTCCCGACAGCGTGCTCGAGGAACTGCGCGGCCACGACGCCATCCTGCTCGGCGCGGTCGGCGACCCCAGCGTCCCGCCGGGCGTGCTGGAGCGGGGCCTGCTGCTGAAGCTGCGCTTCGACTTCGACCAGTACGTCAACCTGCGCCCCTCCCGCCTCTGGCCGGGCACCACCAGCCCGCTGGCCGGGGTGAAGCCGGGCGAGATCGACCTCGTCGTGGTCCGCGAGGGCACCGAGGGCCTGTACGTCGGCGCCGGCGGCAACCTGCACCCCGACACCGCGGCCGAGGTCGCCACCGAGGAGAGCCTCAACACCCGCCACGGCGTCGAGCGCGTCATCCGCGACGCCTTCGCCCGGGCGGCCAAGCGCCCGCGGCGCAAGGTGACGCTCGTGCACAAGACCAACGTGCTGACCCACGCCGGTGGTCTGTGGGCGCGGACCTTCAACGCGGTCAAGGGTGAGTTCCCGGACATCGAGACCGAATACCAGCACGTCGACGCGGCCGCGATGTTCCTGGTCTCGAATCCGCAGCGGTACGACGTCGTCGTCACCGACAACCTGTTCGGCGACATCCTCACCGACATCGCCGCGGCGGTCACGGGCGGCATCGGCCTGGCCGCGAGCGGCTCGATCAACCCGGAGCGGGCCTTCCCGTCGATGTTCGAGCCCGTGCACGGGTCGGCTCCCGACATCGCCGGCAAGGGCGTCGCCGACCCGTCGGCCGCCGTGCTCTCGACCGCGCTGCTGCTGGACCACCTCGGCCACCCCGAGGCGGCCGCGCGCGTGACCGAGGCCGTCGGCAACGAGGTCGCGGGCCGCACCCCCGGCTCGGCCCTGTCCACCGACGCGATCGGCGACCGGCTCGCGGCAGCGGTGGCTTGATCCACCACGCGTAAGCAAGGCCGTCGGCCCGCTTGATCCACCACATGTGAGCAAGGCCGTCGGCCCGCTTGATCCACCACGTGTAAGCAAGGCCGTCGGCCACGAGGCCGGTGCCGCGATCGGCGACCGGCCAGGCCGTCGGCAACAAGGCGGGCCGGCCTGATGCACCACGGGCCACACCCGCCTTCAGAGCGTAGACCGAGGGAAAGCCCGGGCCGATCGGCCCGGGCTCAACGCCGGAATCCTCCACACCATTGGAACCTCCGCGCGCTGGCTGCGATTGAACGTCCGTTCGGGTAAGTTGGCGGCACGGCACGCGGCGTGAGCGTGCCACCGCGACCTTTTGTGGAGGCATGCATGAACGGCGGTGAAACGCTCGATTTCGAGATCCGTCCGAATCCCCAGCCCGTAGCCGCCGCGGAGCGATCCGCGCTCATGGCCAACCCGGGCTTCGGCCGGATCTTCACCGATCACATGGTCACCGTGCGCTACGCCGAGGGCAAGGGCTGGTACGACGCCCGGGTCGAGCCGCGCGGCCCGATCCCGATGGACCCGGCGAGCGCGGTGCTGCACTACGCGCAGGAGATCTTCGAGGGGCTCAAGGCGTACCGGACGGCCGACGGCGGCGTGACGATGTTCCGCCCCGACGCCAACGCGGCGCGGTTCCGTGACTCGGCCCGGCGCCTGGCGATGGCACCGGTGCCGGAGGGGCTCTTCCTGGACTCCCTCGAGGCGCTGATCCGCGCCGACCGGGACTGGGTGCCGACGGACCCGGAGGGCAGCCTCTACCTGCGGCCCTTCCAGTACGCCAGCGAGGTCTTCCTGGGCGTCAAGCCGTCCTCGGAGTACCTCTTCCTGGTCATCGCCTCGCCGGTCGGCAGCTACTTCAAGGGCGGCGTGCAGCCCGTCAGCGTGTGGGTGTCGCGGGAATACACGCGCGCGGCCCCCGGCGGCACGGGCGCGGCGAAGTGCGGCGGCAACTACGCCGCGAGCCTCGTGGCCCAGGCCGAGGCCATGGAGCACGGCTGTGACCAGGTGGTCTTCCTCGACGCGGTGGAGCAGAAATACGTCGAGGAGCTCGGCGGCATGAACGTGTTCTACGTGTTCGACGACGGCTCGATCAGCACGCCGCCGCTCACCGGCTCGATCCTGCCCGGCATCACCCGCGAGTCGGTCCTGCGCCTGGCCGCGGACCGGGGGCATGCGGTGCGCGAGGAGCTGTACTCGTATGAGCAGTGGCGCGCCGACGCCAACTCGGGCCGGCTGCGCGAGGCGTTCGCGTGCGGGACGGCGGCGGTCATCACGCCGATCGGCACGGTCCGCGACGCCGACGGGGAGTTCACGGTCGGCGAGGGCAAGGCCGGCGACGTGACGATGGCGCTGCGGGAGCAGCTCGTGTCCATCCAGCGCGGGACCGCCCCGGACCCGCACGGCTGGGTCCATCGCGTCTTGTAACGAATCGTTCACACGGCGGCGCCGGGATTCGTTCCCGGCGCCGTTTGTGCTGTTCCGGACTTTTCCGACTCGGGGGGAATCGCACCCGTTTCCGAGGCGCCCGTGGAGTGCGATCAATGCGCCATTGGTGAGCTGCGCATATATCGCCGGTCAGGGTAAATGTCGGATATGTTGGCCGGTTCGGCCGCGAAGCGGCCGACATATCCGGGTCAAAGCCCCTACGCCGACCAGCGGCCCAGATTCGAACCGCGGCCCGTCCCCGGCCGTAAGCCCCGCGGCGACGGCCGATCGTAGGCCAGCTGCAGCGCCTCCTCGGACAACTGCGCGTCCGGGCACGGCCAGAACGCCTTGCACTCGCAGAAGTTGTCGGTCCGCGGGCGGTGGGCGTCGCGCAGGGCGCGGGCCACGCGCCACAACATCGGGTCGGCGCAGCCGAGGGGCGGCTCGACCGGCGGCTCCACCGGTTCCCGCGGTACGTCGTCGATCATGTTGCGCCCCCAAAGACCCGAGACCGATTGCGCACCCGATGTGCCGATAGCAACGGTAACGGTGAATCCGCGGATGACGCAGACACGCTGTGCGCAACTTGCACGAGCGGGGGACGGCCATCAAGCCCGGAAAATGCGTACGGGTGCCGGAGCCGCCACTCCGACACCCGTACAAGAGGAAAGCTCCTAGTAGGAAGCCGCCTCTGCATCGAGGGTTACCGCCAGTGCGTGAACAACCGCGGCGACGCGCAACACCTCGTCGACCGCTTCGCGGGACACCCCTGCACCACGAAGCGATCTTTCGTGCGATTCCAGGCACACCCCGCACCCGGTGATCGCGGATACTGCCACTGACCACGCCTCGACGTCGGCGGCGCCGACCCCGGGCGTGGAGGAGACCTGGCGGCGCAGACGCGCGGGCAGGCTCTGGTACGCCTCGTCACCGATGAGGTGCTTGGCGCGGAAGTAGACGTTGTGGATGGCCATCCGCGACGCGACCGCCTTCGCGGCCTCGATCGCCTCCGGCTTGAGCCGGCCGGCCGCCTCGCCGGTGACCTCGCGGATCACCGTCGCGCTGCGGGTCGTCATCGCGCTCGCGAGCACGGCGCCCCACAGCTGCCGCTCGGTCAGCAGCTCCGTGGCGAGGATGGAGTCGAGGTTGAGCCGCAGATCGTGCGCGTAGGGCGGAACCGCCGCCTTCAGCGTCTCGATGGACATGTCACCTCACCCCCTCACCAACGGTGATCGGCGCCCCCGGACGGGGCGTCGTTCCGGACTGGCTCCAACCTTGACCGACGCTCGTTACGAGGACGTGACGAACAGGGTGAATCGTGAAGCAGATCACCCCGGATCTCAAAATTCGGAATCACGTGTCACGGAAGGCCCGTTGGTGGCAAGCTACCGAACGTGACTCGGCTCATTATTGGCCCCTAGCGCGCCCGGCAACCATCCGCCGGACGCGCAGACCTCTCGCATTTGCGGGGGGTCTTTTTGTTGGCCCCGATCCGCCGAGCCCGAAGGCCCCCTCTTCCCGCCAAAGGAGCACAACCATGCAGGTGTACGACACGACGCTGCGCGACGGGGCCCAGCGTGAGGCGATCAGCTACTCGGTCGTGGACAAACTCGCGGTTGCGCGGCTGCTCGACGAGTTCGGCGTCGGGTTCATCGAGGGCGGGTGGCCGGGGGCGATGCCGAAGGACACCGAGTTCTTCCGCAGGGCGCGCACGGAGCTCGACCTCAAGCACGCGGTGTTCGTCGCGTTCGGCGCCACCCGCAAGGCCGGCGTGCGCGTCCAGGACGACCCGCAGGTCCGGGCGCTGCTGGAGGCCGAGACCCCCGCCGTGACGCTCGTGGCCAAGTCGGACATCCGCCACGTGGAGCGCGCGCTGCGCACGACGCGCGAGGAGAACCTCGCGATGGTCCGCGACACCGTGGAGTACTTCGTCTCCGAGGGCCGGCGGGTCTTCCTCGACTGCGAGCACTTCTTCGACGGGTACCGCTTCGACCCCGACTACACCGCGTCCGTCGCCGCGGCCGCGCTCGCCGCCGGCGCCGAGGCCGCCGTCATGTGCGACACCAACGGCGGCATGGTGCCCTCCCTGATCACCCGCACGATCGCCGAGGTCAAGGACCGGCTCGCGGTCGCGCTCGGGGTCAGCGCGGAGGAGGCCGTGGCCCGGCTCGGCATCCACTGCCAGAACGACACGTCGTGCGCGGTCGCGAACACCGTCGCCGCGGTCGAGGCCGGCGTACCGCACTTCCAGTGCACCGCCAACGGCTACGGCGAGCGCCCCGGCAACGCCGACCTGTTCGCCGTCGTCGGCAACCTGCAGCTCAAGCTCGGCATGCCCGTCCTACCGGAGGGGTGCATCGAGCAGATGGTGCGCGTCTCGCACTCCATCGCAGAGATCGCCAACATCGCACCCGACACCCACCAGGCCTACGTCGGGTCGTCAGCGTTCGCTCACAAGGCGGGCCTGCACGCGAGCGCGATCAAAGTGGATCCCGTGCTCTACAACCACATCGACCCGGTCGTCGTGGGCAACGACATGCGGATCCTGGTCACCGAGATGGCCGGCCGGGCCAGCATCGAGCTCAAGGCGCGCGAGCTCGGCGTTGACCTGGCCGGCAACCCCGAGGCCCTGTCGCGGGTCACGAACCGGGTCAAGGAGCTCGAGGCCCGCGGCTGGTCCTTCGAGGCCGCCGACGCCTCGTTCGAGCTGCTCGCCCGGGCCGAGCTGGCCGAGGGGGCGCTGCCGAAACCGTTCGCGCTGGAGTCGTACCGGGTGCTGGTCGAGCACCGCGAGGACGGCGCCGTCGTGTCGGAGGCGACCGTGAAGGTCCGCGTCCGCGGCGAGCGGGTCATCGCGACCGCCGAGGGCAACGGCCCCGTCAACGCGCTCGACGAGGCGCTGCGGGTCGCGCTCACGCGGCACTACCCGGAGCTGGGCCGCTTCCAGCTCGCCGACTACAAGGTGCGCATCCTCGAGGGCAGCCACGGCACCGGCGCGGTGACCCGGGTGCTCGTGGAGACCCACGCGACCGGGGACGACTGGACCACCGTCGGCGTGCACGAGAACGTCGTCGAGGCCAGCTGGCAGGCGCTGGTCGACGCGCTGACCTACGGCCTTTCGCACGCGGTCCGCGTCTGACGGCTCTTCGCCCTTGACACCGCGGACACGGCTAGGGCGGTCCCTCCGGCCGAAGGCCCTCGGGACCGCCCTTTTGTCTGGCGGGAGCGACGGTCAGCTACTGACGCGGACCCGAGCCATGATCTATGGGCACTTGCTCTGTTTGTAGGCGGCGAGCGCGGCGGCGTCGGGCTCGAAGCGCCAGAGCCCGTTCTGGTACTTCACCGTGCTCTGCCCCGTCAGCTGGCCGGTCCCGGCGGCGGGGGTGTGCGTCCACTTGATCGTCGCCGTCGAGTCGTCCACCGGCGTCACGCCCGTGACCTGGTACTCGCCCTGCTGCCCGGTGCAGGTGGCGACCAGATCGATGTACGCGTCCTTGCCGATCGCCGACTTGGCGCTGTCCGTCCACAGGTCATAGGCACCGGCCCAGTCGCCGTCCGACAGGTTGTCGAACACCTGCTCGGCCGTCACCTGCGCCGACTGCGCGTCCTGCGGCTGCGCGGTCACCTCCACCGTCGGCCGGTCCGACGCGGGGTCCGCCTTGTCGTTCTGCTTGTCCGAGCACGCGGTCGCCGCGCCCAGGACCAGCGGGACGGCGATGGCGAGCGCGAGGCCGCGAAACGTACGTGTCACCCATCCGCTCCAACGTGGTCTTCACTCGGGCGGGGGCCCGATCCGTACGTGAAGGTACTCCCGGCCAACGAACCGCGTATAGCCGGAGGTACGCCTTCGGTACGTTCGGCCGGTATCAGCCCTTCGGCAGGATGAGTTCGGCGAAGACCGCTTTGTGGTCGCTGTCGGGAATGCGGTGAACCGACACCTTCCGAACCCCCACGCGCTTGTCCGCCACCACGTGGTCCAGCACCACGCCGGGGATGAACCAGCGCTCGTCGAAGGGCCACGACGCCGCGAACCCGGCCCCCGCGACGTCCGCGGCGTCCCGGTAGCCCTTGTCGAGCACCGCGCGGAACTTCTCGTGGTCCAGCGTCGCGTTGAAGTCGCCGATGAGCAGGTTCACCGCGCCCTCCGGCGTCGCGGCCGGCTCCTGCACGATGTCGTGCTCCCAGCACGACGCCCCGTGCGCGTCCGAGGGCGCGCACGGGTGCACCGACTCGACCCGCACGTCCGTCGCGCCCGGCACCGCCACGCCCGCCTGGGCCTGGCCGAAGTCGCTCGGGAAGTGGCGGTAGCCGAGGTCGGTCACCGGGAAGCGGCTGTAGACCGCGGAGCCGGTCACGCCCGGGCGCGGGTACGACACCGCGTTGGGCAGCATCTCGTCCAGCCCCGCGGCGTTCAGCGCGGCCTTGGCCTCCGGCGTGTACTCCTGCAGCGCCACCAGGTCCACGTGCAGGTCGCGCACCAGGGCGACGATCGTGCCCGCGTCCGCGCCGCCCATGAGCATGTTGACGCTCAGCACCCGCAGCCCCGGCCCGTCCTGCGGTCCCGGGTCGCTGTCGGCGATCCAGCGCGGCAGCACGCAGGCCGCGAGCGCGACGGTCGCGACGGCGGTGATGACGGCCGGCCAGACCCGCTTCGTCAGCAGCGCGACGACGAGCGGCACGAGCGACGCGGCCGCGACGTAGGGCGTGAAGGCGACGAGCTGGACGGCCGGGAAGCCGCTGTCGAGCCCGAGGAGGCGCAGCGCCGCCCACGCCAGGAACGGCGCCGCCAGCAGCCACACCACGACGCTCCACCACCGGCTGCGCCGCTTGACCGGCTTCTCGGGCAGCAACGGCAGGGTGTCCTGCGTGGTGGCCATTCCACCAGGGTAGGGCAGCGACGCAAGCGCCAGACACGCCCGGATGCGGCCGGATGGCACTAGGCTCGGCAACCGTGCACCCGGTGATCATGCGGATCGGCCCGGTGGCGATCCTGTCCCACGACGTGTTCGTGGGGCTCGGCGTCGGGATCGCCGCCCTCGTGCTGCTCTGGGAGATCCGCCGGCGCCGGGCCGAGGACGAGCGCCTCTGGTACGTGCTGGCCGGCGCCCTCGTCGGCGGGGCGATCCTCGCGCGGCTGGGCACCTGGGCGCAGCACCTCGACCCGCGCGACAACGCCTCGTTGCTGGAGCAGTGGGCGTACGGCAACCGCAGCATCCTCTCCGGGCTCCTCGGCGCCTACCTGGGCGCCCTGCTCGGCAAGCGGATCGGCGGGTACCCGCACAAGACGGGCAACCTGTTCGCCCCCGCCGTCGCCGCCGGCATGGCGGTCGGCCGGATCGGCTGCCTGCTGGCCGAGTCGCCGGGCACCCCGACGCGCCTGCCCTGGGGCATCCGGCTCGACGAGGCGCACGCCGCGGCCATGCACGTGCCCGCCGGCGTGCCGCTGCACCCCTCGTTCGTCTACGAGATCCTGTTCCACCTGGCCGCGTTCGCCGCCATCGTCGCCCTGCGCGAGCGGGTCACCGCGCCCGGGCGGATGTTCACGTACTACCTCGCCGCGTACGCCGCGTTCCGCTTCGGCGTCGAGTTCGTGCGCGGCAACGAGGTCGTGTGGGCGGGCCTGACCCGCTCGCAGCTGTTCCTGCTCGCCCTGCTGCCCCTGACGCTGGGGCGCTTCGTCTGGTCCCACAAGCGCGTGGAGGCAACATGAGCGGTCCGGAGCGCAGCGGAGGGGCCGCTCATCGGAAATCCAGGGCCGGCGGCTCATGGCGCCGGAGCGAAGCGGAGGCGTCATGAGCTTCACCGTCCCGCCCCCGCCGCCCATGCCGGGGCCCGACCGCCCGATCCGGCCCGGGCGCGTGTTCGCCGGCATCGGCATCGTCTTCGGCGCGCAGCTCGTCGCCGTGCTGCTCGGCATCGGCGCGGTCGCGCTGGGCAGCAACAGCTCCGACCCGAACAACGGCCTGCTCGGCGTGTGGCTCGAGGTCGCGCTGCAGGTCGCGCTGTTCGCCGCCTGCCTCACGTTCGGCATCATCTGGATCGTGCGCAAGGACCGCGGCATCGGCCTGGGCCTGCTCATCGGATGGGGCGCCAGCGTCCTGCTCTGCCCCGTCGTCGGCATCGGCGTCTGCCTCGCCGTCCTCAACCAAGGACAACTATGACCTCCTCCGGAATGCCACTGCGCGGCGACCGCATCCACCGCTACGTCAACGCGTTCTGCCCCTCCTGCGCGGCCGAGCAGCCGGATCGTCCGCTGGAGACCGTCCAGCGCCTCTCGGGCTGGCTCGCGGAGCGCGACGGGCGGATCTGGCTCGAGCGCGGCTGCCCCTCGCACGGGCTGGTGCGCACCCTCTACGACGAGGAGCCGGAGATCCTGCGGTACCTCGAGCGCTGGACCGCCCCCACGAAGACCCACGTGCCCGACCTGGCCGGCAACTTCGCCCCGGTCCCGTCGGCCTACCTCGCCGGGCTGCCGGAGATGCAGACCCAGCACACCTGCATCCTGCTCGCCGACCTCACCGACAGCTGCAACCTGCGCTGCCCGACCTGCTTCACCGACTCCTCGCCGGCCATCGAGGGCGCCGTGCCGCTCGCCGACGTGCTCGCCAGCGTCGACACGAAGCTGTCGCGGGAGAACGGCCGCATCGACGTGCTCATGCTCTCCGGCGGCGAGCCGACCCTCTACCCGTGGCTCGCCGAGCTGCTCGACGAGGTCGGCCGGCGCAACGTCGTGCGGGTCCTCGTCAACTCCAACGGCGTGCGGATCGCCCGCGACGACGCGCTGCTGGACCTGCTCACCAAGCACCGTGAGCGGGTCGAGGTCTACCTGCAGTACGACGGCGTGTCCGAGCGCGCCGCCCGCCACCACCGCGGCGCCGACCTGCGCCGGCTCAAGGACCAGGCCGTGGAGCGCCTCTCCGCGCGCGGCATCTTCACCACGCTCACCATGACCTGCGCGCTCGGCGTGAACGACGACGAGATCGGCGCGGTCGTGAAGCGGGCGCTGGACACCCCGTACGTCGGCGGCGTCTCCCTGCAGCCGCAGTTCGGCTCCGGCCGCTCGGGCCCGATCGACCCGATGGACCGGCTCACCCACACCGGCGTCCTCGCGCGGCTCGGCCCGCAGACCGGCGACCTGGTCACCTGGCGCGACCTCACGGCGCTGCCCTGCTCGCACCCGCACTGCTGCTCGGTCGGGTACATGCTGCGCGACGACGCGGGCCAGTGGCAGTCGATGACCAAGCTCATCGGCCACGACCGGCTGCTGGAGTTCCTCGACCTCGCGCCCGACCTCGTCGCCAACCGCATCGCCGACGTCCAGCTCCCCGCGGCCCTGCGCGGCGCGGTCAAGGACTCGCTGCTCGGGCTGCTCTCGGAGCAGTCGTCGCTGTCCCACCCGGACGTGGGCGACCTGTGGCGCGACATCTGCGAGAACTGCGACCTGGGCATCTCGACGCTCACGACGCTCGTCTCCGCGTCGCTGCCGGGCGGGCGGCAGCGGCTGCGCAAGATGCTGGGGGAGCGGGTCAAGCGCATCACCGTGAAGCCCTTCATGGACATGCACACGATGATCGAGGAGCGGCTGCTGCAGTGCTGCGTGCACGTCGCGACCCGCCGCCCCGGCGAGTCCGGGCCGCAGGACCAGTGCGCGCCGTTCTGCGCCGTGCAGGCCTGGCCCGCGCTGTCCGCCCAGCGCCTGCCGCGCGCGGCCGCGCGATGACGGAGAAGCCCTACGATCCGCTGCGGCTGTGTGTGTACGCCACGATCGCGGCCCTGGCCTGGCTGCTCGGGCCGATCGCGGTGGTGGGGTTCGCGCTGCTCGGGTTCGCCGGGTACGTGCGCGCCCGCCGCCGCGGCCTCACGCGGTCCAAGTGCGTCCTGCGCGACACCCGCCTAGTCCTGGCCTACCTCGGCGTCCTGGCGCTGGCCGGCTTCGCGGCGATCGGCTGGCGGGTGTACCACCTCCTCGCCTGACCGTCGACGCAGGTCTACGGTTGGCGTCTGTGAGTGATCTCCCGCCCGCCCAGGTGCCCGGCTGGTTGCGCCGCACCGAGGCGGAGCAGCGCTGGCCCGCCGCGCTCGTCATCGCGATCGCCATCGTCATCCACCTCGTGCTGCCCGCCGACCTCGCGCCGCGCCCGCGCTGGCTGCTGCCCGGCCTCGAGGGCGCCGCGCTGCTCGCGATCGTCGTCGTCAACCCGCTGCGCATCAACCGCGAGACCCGCATCCTGCGCCCCCTCGCGCTCGGCCTCGTCGCGCTGCTGACCGTCGTCACCGCCTGGTCGGTGTGGCTGCTCGTCCGGGCGCTGTTCGAGAAGAACCAGAGCGAGCTGCCGCCCGCCCACCTGCTGCTGTGGGGCGCCGCGATCTGGCTCACCAACGTGATCGTGTTCGCCCTGTGGTTCTGGGAGATCGACCGCGGCGGCCCGGCCGCCCGCGCGGACGCGGACACCCCGCACCCCGACCTGCTGTTCACCCCGATGCAGGTGCCGCAGCTCGCGCCCCACGACTGGGAGCCCGGCTTCTTCGACTACCTGTACCTCGCCTTCACCAACGCGACCGCGTTCAGCCCGACGGACACGCTGCCGATGACCGTCCGGGCCAAGCTGCTGATGCTGGCCGAGTCCGTGGTCTCCCTGGTCACGGTCCTGCTGGTGGTGGCCCGGGCCGTGAACGTCATCGGCGGCTGAGGGATGCCGCCGCCGTACATCCACGAGCACCTCACCTGCGTGGCCGCCCCCGCCACGTGGCTGTCGCCGCCCTCGGGCACCCTCTCCACCGGCGCCGACGGCCTCTACGTGGAGGACCGCCGCGTCCTGTCGCACTGGCGCGTGACGGTCGACGGCGCCGAGCCGGCGACGGCGGACGCGCACCGGACGGGTGCCGCGTCGGCGCGATTCTCCGCGGTACTGGCCGATCCCGCCCTGTCCCTGCGGCGCGACCGCCTGGCGGAGCCGACGGGCGGAACGGAGACCATCACGCTGGCCAACACCGCTTCGGAGCCGCGCACGGTCACGGTCACGGTGCATGCCGCGACCGATTTCGCACCGCTGGGTGTGGTCCGCGCGGGCCGCTTTGCACCGCTGGGCCGCGTCCGCGCGGGCCGCTTTGCACCGCTGGGCCGCGTCCGCGCGGGTCGCGCCGCTGCCGCGACCGGTTTCGCATCGCCGGGCCTCGTCCGCGCGGGCCGCGCCGGCGAGGCGACCGGGACTGTGTCGCCCGAGCTCGAGTGGCGTTCGGCCGACGGCATGTCGGTCCGGATCGAGGCCACCCCGCCGGCGACCGTGACGACCGCGGGCGCGGAGGCGACGCTGCAGTGGCGGGCGGTCGTGCCCCCGAGCGCCACCTGGTCCGCCGAACTGCGCGTGACCCGCACCGACATCCCGCCGATCGCCCGCCCCAAGCGGTTCAGCACCCTGCGCGTGGCCGCCGAGGACCGCCGCCTGGACGCGCTCGTCCGCACCGGCGTGCAGGACCTGGACGCCCTGCGCCGCACCGAGGGCGCGGACGCGTACTACGCCGCCGGCAGCCCCTGGTTCCTGACCCTCTTCGGCCGGGACGCCCTGTGGTCCGCCCGGCTCGCCCTCCCGCTCGGCCACGACGTCGCCGCCGGCACCCTGCGCGCCCTGGCGGACCGCCAGGGCACCGGACACGACCCGGCGACGGAGGAGGAACCGGGCCGCATCCTGCACGAGCTGCGCCGCGCCGACAGCGCCCCGAGCTTCCCCCCGACCTACTACGGGACGGTCGACGCGACCCCGCTGTTCGTGAGCACCCTCGCGGAGGCCTACCGCTGGGGCATGCCCGCCGCGGCGGTCCGCGCCCTGGTGCCGAACGTCCGCCGCGCCCTGGCCTGGCTACGCAGCCACGACGGCTTCATCACCCACACGACCGGCGGCCCCGGCCTGTCCAACCAGGGCTGGAAGGACTCGGCGGAGGCCATCCAGCACGCGGACGGCCGCGAGGCGCGGGGGCCGATCGCCTTGAGCGAGGTCCAGGCCTACGCGTACCGGGCGGCCCTGGACGGGGCCTGGCTCCTGGAGCAGCTCTCGGGCGGCGCGCCTTCCCGCCCGGCGCTTTCCGGGCTCTCTGAGCCTTCTGGGCTCGCCGGGCTCTCCGGGCTCTCCGGGCTTTCTGGGCTCTCCGGGCTCTCTGGGTCCGCCGGACTCCCTGGGCTTTCTGGGCTCTCCGGCGCGGGCCCGGCGGAGGCTCCTTCGGGGCTGGCGAGCCTGAATGCGTGGCTCGCGGAGGGGGCCGGTGGGGGTTCGGACCCGGCGCGCCCGGCCGCATCGGACGCGGACGCGGGCCGCTCGGACGCGGGTGGCTCGGACGCGGGTGGCTCCGGGGCCGAGTCCGCGGCGGACGAGGCGAAGCGGTGGCGAGCCTGGGCGGACGACCTCGGCGCCCGCTTCCGGGCGGCGTTCTGGTGCCCCGGCGGATACCCGGCGATCGCCCTCGACGGCGACGGCCACCCGATCGACCTGGTGGCGTCGAACATGGGCCATCTGCTGGGTACCGGGCTGCTGACGCCGGGGGAGAGCGCCACCGTGGCCGGGCACCTGGCCGGGCTGCGCTCGCCGTTCGGGATTCGCACGGTGTCGCCGGTGTCGGCCGGGTACGACTCCCTCGCCTATCATCTCGGCTCCGTCTGGCCCCACGACAACGTGATCGCCCTGCTCGGCCTCGTGCGCGACGGCCACCGCGCGGAGGCGTCGGCGGTGATCACGGCCCTGCTGGCCGCGGCGGAGCGGTTCGAGTACCGGCTGCCGGAGCTGTACGGCGGCGACGACCGGCCCACGCCCTACCCGTTCGCCTGCCGCCCCCAGGCCTGGGCCGCCGCGGTCGCACCCGCGATCCTGACCGCCCTGCTGGGCCTGGACGTCGACGTACCCGCGGGCCGCATCACGTTCGCCCCGCTCGCCCCGTCCCCGGTCGGCGCGTACCGCGTCCGCGGCCTGAAAATCGCCGACGGCGAACTGGACGTGAGCGTCACGGCCGCGGGCGAGCTGACGGTCCACAATGGACCGCTCGGCGTGACGTTCCACAACGCCGACGGCAGCCCGGCCCGGATCGCCCGCCCGACCTAGCGCCTCCGCGCCTCCGCGCCTCCGCGCCTCCGCGCCTCCGCGCCTCCGCGCCTCCGCGCCTCCGCGCCTCCGCGCCTCCGCGCCTCCGCGCCTCCG
>NZ_JBEPEH010000052.1:0-8031 GCF_040300725.1 Dactylosporangium sp. NPDC000244 | reverse complement strand
CGCGCCTCCGCGCCTCCGCGCCTCCGCGCCTCCGCGCCTCCGCGCCTCCGCGCCTCCGCGCCTCCGCGCCTCCGCGCCTCCGCGCCTCCGCGCCTGGCGTCATCGACGACTCGCGCGGGCGTGCCGGCTCCAGGCGGTGACTGCGGCCCGCGCGAGCCGCGGCGGCCACGAACCCGTCGCGCCGCTCGGACGCGGCCCGGCGGACGGCGGCGGCGACCCGAGCGTCAGCCGGCGCGCGGAGGCGTCAGGCGCAGGATGGTACCGCTGCCGTCGTCGCTGATCAGGAGCGTCCCATCGGTGTCGACCGCGGCGTCCACGGGCCGCCCCCACCACTTCCCGTCCGCGCCCACGAACCCGGTCGCCAGGTCGACGGGATCGCCCGGGCCGTTCGCCGTCCACGGAATGAACAACACCTTGTAGCCGGCCGGCTTCGTGCGGTTCCACGACCCGTGCAGCGGCACGATCGCCGCGCCGTTGTAGAACGTCAGGCCCAGCGGCGCGCTGTGCGGGGGCAGCCCCAGGTCGATCGGGTCGGCCTTGGCGCAGTCGGCCTTCGAGCCGTCGCGGTTGAGCTCGTAGTCGCGCAGGAAGCCCATGTTGCGCAGGCCGTTGTCGCTGTTCGGGTTGCAGAACGGCCACCCGTAGAAGCCGCCGTCGCGGACCTTGATCATCTCCTCGGGCGGGTAGTCGTCGACGAACTGGGGCATGCGCTTGCCCTTGTCCGACTTCCCGTCGCCGTCGACGTCGCGGTCGTCCGGCACGAGCGTGTTGTCGCGGTTGTTCACGACGATCCAGAGCTCGTCGGAGCCGGGGCGGAAGGCGAGGCCCTCGGCGTTGCGGATGCCGTGGGCGAGCAGGTGCCGCGACGCGTTCGTGCCGCCCGCGGCATACGTGTAGATCGCGGCCCGCTCCGGGTCGCTCTCGGTGTCCGAGACGCAGGCGTTGCACGTGGAGGCGATCGAGACGTACAGCGTCTGGCCGTGCACGGCGATGTTCTTGAGCACGTGCGCGTAGGTGCCGCGCAGCTCCGGCGTGCTGGTGTCGGGCAGCCCGTCGACGACGACCTCGCCGTTGTCCGCCTTCGTGTCGCCGGTGGTGTACGGGTACCGCACGACGCGGTTCGATTCGGCGATGAACAGGAACATCTGCCCGTTGACCGGCGCGAACACCATGTCGTGGGGCTGGCGCAGGCCCGTCGCGAACTCCGACACCGCGCCCGCGCGCACGAGCTGCACCTTTCCGGCGCCCGGCTGGGAGACCAGCAGGTCCCCGCCCGGCGTCAGGGCCATGAAGCGGGCCTTGTCGACCCGCGCGTAGACGGATGCCTTCCAGCCGGTGGGCAGCTGCAGATACCGGTCCTGGTCGAACGGCGCGGTCCCGAGCCCGGCCGGCACGTCGATCTTGACCCGGGCCGGCGCCCCGAGCGTCGGCGGCGCGGCGGTGCCGTACGCGCCCGCGGTTCCCGGCCGCGCGGGCGCGGGCTCGGCCGATCCGCCGGGCGCGTCCGTGCACGCGGCGAGGGGTAGTGAGCAGGCGAGCAGCAGAGCGGCGAGCTTGCGCATAGCCCCGACGCTACCGCTTCGTAAACTTGTACGGTGCAGCTCACCGTTCTGGACCGGCCGACCTGGGAGGCCCGCCGCGACGCCCACGAGGCGCGCGTGGACGCGTGGATCGAGCCGCACCTCGCCCGCCGCCGGCTCGGGCGCAAGCACCCGGTCGAGGACTTCCTGTTCACGTACTACTCCTACCGGCCCGCCCAGCTGCGCCGCTGGCATCCGGGCGCGGGCGTGGAGCTCGCCGGCTCGGGCGCGGAGGCGGAGACGGTGCCAGCCCGCCGCGCGGAGGCGATCGCGTGGATCCGCGACCTGCTCGTCGCCACCGCCGCCCGGACGCCGCACCTGGGGTGCTTCGGGCTGCACGAGTGGGCGATGGTGTACCGCCAGACCAAGGACGAGCTGCGGCACAACGCGTGGCCGTTGCGTCTGGGCCCGGCCGGCACCGACGCGGTCGTCGAGGGCAGCCGGATCCGGTGCAGCCACTTCGACGCGTACCGCTTCTACACCGCCCCCGCGCGCCCGCTGAACCTGCTCCAGCCGACCCGCGAGACCCAGACGGCCAACGAGCAGCCGGGCTGCCTGCACGCGAACATGGATCTCTACAAGCATGCGTACAAGATGTCCCCGCTCGTCCCCGCCGAGCTCATCGCCGACTGCTTCGAGCTCGCCCGCGACGTGCGCACGCTCGACATGCGCGCCTCGCCCTACGACCTGGCCGACCTCGGCTACGAGCCGGTGCGCATCGAGACTCCCGACGGCCGTGCCCGCTACGTCGAGGCGCAGCGCTCCTTCGCCGAGCGCGCCGCGCCGCTGCGGGGGCGCCTGATCGCCGAGTGCGAGAGGCTCCTGGAGGCCGTCGCCGACTGACCGCCGGGAGGAGTCCAGGCGCGGGCGCCTGGTGTATAAGTCGGGTTCATGTTCTGGCGGGAACTCGGATCCGGGGAGTGGCGATGAGTGAGGTACGGCGGCGTTTGGGGCCCTTGCTGGGCATGTGGGACACCGTCGCCACCGTGAACGGCAAGATCACCATGCGCGGCTGGGCGAGCTTCGCGTGGGCGGACGACGGGGAGTTCCTCGTGCAGCGCGCGGACGCGGACCCGCCGGGCGACGAGGTGCCCCGCGAGTGGATCGAGAACTCGCCCTTCCCGACGACGTCGCTGATCGGCTACGACGACGGCAGCAAGACCTTCACGATGCTCTACTCCGACGCGCGCGGCGTGCTGCGGGCCTACGGCATGGACGTCGACGGCGGCACGTGGCGTATCTGGCGCGCGGCCGAGGGCTTCAACCAGCGCTTCACCGGCACCATCGCCGCGGACGGCAAGCGCATCGACGCGTCCTGGGAGATGTCCCAGGACGGCCTCACCTGGTCCAAGGACTTCGACCTGACCTACACGCGCGGCTGAGCGGCGTCACAGCCTCTCAAAGCCTCGCCACAGCAGGACCCTTCTACCTTCGCTTCGACGGCGCGCCCGCGCGGGACCGGCCTCGTTCGGCCGCCGATCCCGCGCGCAGCGGCGAGCCGAGACGGTGCGTCCGCGCGGGGGCGCACCGGCCACCGCAGCGGAGGGATACCACCATGATCGAGGCTGTCGGCCTCACGAAGCGCTACGGCGACCGTGTCGCCGTCGACCGGCTGTCGTTCACCGTGTGCCCCGGACAGGTCACCGGATTCCTCGGGCCCAACGGGGCGGGCAAGTCGACCACGATGCGCATGATCGTGGGCCTGGACGCGCCGACCGCGGGCACCGTCACCGTCAACGGCCGGCCGTTCGCGGCCCTCGGCAGCCCGCTGCGCGAGGTCGGGGCGCTGCTGGACGCGAAGGCCATCCACGGCGGGCGCAGCGCGTACCACCACCTGCTGTGCCTCGCCCAGAGCAACAACCTGCCGCGCCGTCGCGTCGGCGAGGTGCTCGAGATCGTCGGGCTCACCGGTGTCGCGCGGAAGCGCTCGAAGGGCTTCTCGCTCGGCATGGGCCAGCGGCTCGGCATCGCCGCGGCGCTGCTCGGCGATCCGAGGGTGCTCATGTTCGACGAGCCGGTCAACGGCCTGGACCCCGAGGGCATCCTGTGGATCCGCAACCTGATGCGCTCCCTGGCCGCCGAGGGCCGCACCGTGCTCGTCTCCAGCCACCTCATGTCCGAGATGGAGCACACCGCCGACCACCTGCTCGTGATCGGCCGCGGCCGGCTCATCGCGGACTGCACGGTGCGTGAGTTCATCGACCGGAACTCGGCGCTGGCGGTACGCGCGCGGACGCCCGATCCCGCCCGCCTGACCGAGCTCGTCACCGCCGCGGGCGGCGCGGTCGCGCCCGAGCCCGACGGCGCCCTGCTCATCACCGAGCTGCCGCTCCCGCGCGTGGGCGACCTGGCCTACGACGGCGGCGTCCGGCTGCACGAGCTCTCGCCGCTGCAGGCCTCGCTGGAGCAGGCGTTCATGGAACTGACCAAGGACAGCGTGGAGTACCACGCGGCCGTTCCGGGGGAGAAGCGATGACGGATTCGGTACTGCCACGAGCCGCCCTGCCCGGCATGCTCCGCTCGGAGTGGACGAAGCTGCGCACGGTGCGCTCCACCGTGTGGTCGCTGGTGGCCATGGCCGCCATCGCGCTCGGCCTCATGTCGCTCATCGCGTGGGCGGTGATCCGCCAGTGGGACACGGCCGACCCCTCCGGGCAGGAGTACCTGCGCACGCACCCGCTCGAGCTGATCCTGTCGCGCCCCGTCTTCATCGCCCAGCTCGTCGTCGCCGTGCTCGGGGTGATGGTGATCTCCGCGGAGTACACCACCGGCATGATCCGCTCCACCCTCCAGGCGCAACCGCGCCGCCTGACCGTCCTGTCCGCGAAGGTCCTCGTCTTCGCCGGCCTCATGCTCGCCGTCGGCGAGCTGCTCTCCTTCGGCGCATACTTCCTGGGCAAGGCCATCATCTCCGCCCACGTCCCGGTCTCCCTGAGCGACCCGGGCGTGGCCCGCGCCGTGATCGGAGCCGGCCTCTTCACGGCGATGCTGGGCCTGTTCTCGCTCGCCCTGGGCGCGATCATCCGGCACACCGCCGGGGCGATCACCACGGTCCTGGGCCTCATCCTCATCGTGTCGCAGCTGACGTCCCTGCTCCCGGGCACGTGGGGCGCGCGGGTGCACGCGTGGATGCCGACCAACGCCGGAGCGCTCATCTTCGAGCCGACGGTGCGGCAAGGCTCCGTGCTGACCCCGTGGGAGGGGTTCGCGGTCTTCTCAGGCTGGACGGCGGTCCTGCTGATCATCGCGGCGTACCTCTTCAAGTCCCGCGACGCCTGACAGGGCCTCACGAGGGCACCACGCCGCTCCCGCGCGCCGGCGTGGTGCCCGCTCCCACGCGTCATCTGCGCGGCGTGGCCCTAATTTGCGTTGCCTCGCGGATCCGGCCTCAGGTCTGCGACACGAGGCCCGCGACCTCGTCCGCGCACCCCCACGACAGCGTCACACCCGCGCCCCCGTGGCCGTAGCAGTGCACGACGCGCGTGCCGCCCGGCAGCCGCTGCGGGTCCACCTCGAGCCGCGGCCCACCCTCCCGCGCGGGCCGCAGACCAGCCGCCTCCCACAGCGTGCGCACACCGGCGAGCTCGGGCACGAGCTCGGTACACCGTCGCAGAATCGCCGCCGACGTGGCGGGCTCAGGCTCCTCGTTCCAGTCGCCGGGCTGGAACGTCCCGCCGAGCACGACATCCCGCGAGCGCGGATGGATGTACGTCATGCCGTCCGGATGCTCCTCATCGCGCACCGACGTCTCGATCCCCGGATTGGCCACGACCACGATCTGCCCCCGGCCCGGAAACATCGCCGCGTCATCCGCGAGCGCCCGCGCGCCCAGCCCGGTCGCGTTGACCACCGTGCCCGCCTGCCCGCCCAGGTCAGCGAGGCGTGCCACGTGCCCGCGCGCAATCGTGCCGCCCAGCGCCCGGACGCGCTCGGCAAGCCACGGAAGGTACGCCTCCATCTCCACCGACGGCACCGTGAACCGCCACTCGCCCGGATGCACCGCGAAGTCGGGCACCGCCGCGGCCCACCACGGCGTGTCGGCGGGCCGGCGAAGCAGCATCCGCGTCGGCCGCGGCGCAACGCCGGCAACGCCGTCACTCGCCTGCGCCATCAACAAGTCGTACGTCCTGTGCGCCCACACCAGCACCCGCGGATCAGCCGCGGTGTGCGAGGGGTACCACACGGCCGCCGCGAGGCGCGACACCGTCTGCAGCGGCTCGTCGGCCGTGACGACCCGCACCCGCGCCCCGGCTTCGAGCAGCCGCACCGCACACGTCAGTCCAATGACCCCGGCACCGACAACAGTTACGTCATCCATGCATTGCAGGCAACCAGCGTCCGGCCGGCTTTGTCCAGGTCGCGCGTGTTATCGCGCGATAAGCCACGCTTATGGCCCGCGCGCGAGGCCGGCTCTCCATACCTGGACCACCTTTCGCGCCCGCGCCTATGCTCGGCCGATGGAACCGCTGGATCTGCGGCGGCTGCGCTATTTCGTGGTGCTGGCCGAGAAGCTGAACTTCACCCGCGCGTCCGAGCAGCTGTGCATCGCCCAACCGGCGCTGAGTCAGCAGATTCGCACGCTCGAGCGCGAGGTCGGCGCCCGGCTCGTCGAACGCCACCCGGGCGGGTGCTCCCTCACCGCCGTCGGCAAGGTCGTGGCGGCCAAGGCCACGCTGCTGCTCGCTCAGGCCCGGGCCGCGCGGGACGACATCGACGCGGCCGCGCGCGGGCAGGACGGGCGGATTCGGCTGGCCTACACGCGATCGGCCCGCGGCGGGCGGGTCGACGCGTTGATCGAACGCTTCCGGGCGCAGAACCCGCACGTCGAGGTGGTGCCGGAGACCGGCTGGCACGCGCCGAACGTCGCGGGACTGCTGGCCGGGCGGTACGACGCGGCATTCGTCCGGCCGCCGCTCGACGAGCCCGGCATCCGCTGGCGGCTGGTCGACACCGAGGAACTGCGGCTGGCCCTGCCGTCCGGGCACCACCTGGCCCGCGTGCGCCGGGTCTCGCGCGAGGAGGTCGCGGGTGAGCCGGCGGTGATGTGGCCGCGCGAGAACGGCCCCGGCATGTTCGACCGCATCGTCGCGCAGGTGTGGCCGTCCGGGATCAACCTGGTCCGCTACGAGCCGGACGACGAGCAACTCCTGCGCGCGGTCGCGGCCGGCGGCGTGGTCGCCGCGGTGCCGGAGGGCCGCGCGAAGGCCCTGCGGCTGCGCGGCGTGGTACTGCGCCGCCTCACCCCGCCGATACCCACCGTCGACATCGGCCTCGCCTGGAACGACCGCACGTCGACCCCCGTGGTTCAGCGCCTCCTCGCGACGCTGGACGATCCCGGCGAGCCGCCGTCCGGAGGCTCGTGATCAGTCCTGGACGAACGCGAGCAGGTCGGCGTTGAACGCGGCCTCGTAGGTGCCGCTGATGCCGTGGGGCGCGCCCGGGTACACCTTCAGGCTCGCGTTCTTGAGCAACCGCACGGACTTGAGGGCCGCGGCCTGGATCGGCACGATCTGGTCGGCGTCGCCGTGCGCGACGAACACGGGGATGTCGATGCGCTTGAGGTCCTCGGTGAAGTCGGTCTCGGAGAACTCGCGCACGCAGTCGTACGCGGCCTTCAGCCCCGCTTGCATGCTCAGCCGCCAGAACTGCTCGCGCAGGCCGTCCGAGACCTTGCTGCCGGGCCGGTTGGCGCCGTAGAACGGACCGCTCAGGTTCCGGTAGTACTGCGAGCGATCGGCGAGCAGCCCGGCGCGGATCTCGTCGAACATACCCCGCGGAGTGCCCTCCGGGTTGGCGTCGGTCTTGAGCATCAGCGGCGGTACGGCCCCCGCCAGCACCGCCTTCGACACGCGCGACGTGCCGTGGCGCCCGAGGTACCGGGTGACCTCGCCGCCGCCGGTGGAGTGCCCGACCAGGACGGCGTCGGTGAGTCCGAGCTGGTCCATCAGCTCCGCGAGGTCGTCGGCGTAGGTGTCCATGTCGTTGCCGGACCACGTCTGCGTGGATCGTCCATGGCCGCGCCGATCGTGCGCGACCGCGCGGAAGCCCTGCGACGCGAGCAGCATCATCTGGCCGTCCCAGGCGTCGGCGTTGAGCGGCCAGCCGTGACTGAACACGACGGGGCGGCCGGAACCCCAGTCCTTGTAGAAGATCTGCGCGCCGTCGGACGTGGCGATGTAGGGCATGGCGTCTCCTCGCGAACCGAGTCGGACGGGTCCGTGCTGACCTGTCCGCGTTCCGGAGGGCGAACCTCGCCCGCCGGGGTGGGTCGCGCGGAGGCGTGGCCGACGCTGCGGAGGGAGCCCGGGACGGACAACCGGCCGCGAAGCGGTGAGGCGCCCGCACGGAAGCGCCCGCGACCGAACTCCAAGCCGCACGGCGGCGCCTCGCGCACGGCGGCGCCTCGCGCACGGCGGCGCCTCGCGCACGGCGGCGCCTCGCGCACGGCGGC
>NZ_JBEPEH010000051.1:0-90065 GCF_040300725.1 Dactylosporangium sp. NPDC000244 | reverse complement strand
CACGTCGAGTACGACGCGCCGGCGGCCGTGCACTACGAGTCGGACGACTACACGAACTACTCGCACGACGCGACCTCGGACGACCACGTCTTCGCGGCCGAGGGCAGCGAGAACGCCCACCAGGCCAACTTCAACGAGCTCGACCAGCTCGAGCAGAGCTTCGGCAAGTCGTTCGTCGACGGCACCGAGTTCCACGCCGGTGGCGGCCAGTTCGGCGTCGCGGCCAACTAAGCACGACGACGGCTACCCCTGGCTCAAGGCCGGTCACCACTGGTGGCCGGCCTTCGCCATGCTCTGGCGTTCCCGTCCGTTCTCGTCCGTGCGCTGCTTCGCGCTTTCCGCGACGCGCGCGATTCGCGCGTACACCTGGACTCTCCTTCCCTGCCCCTCATGCCCTCCTTCACGGCCCATCCCGCCCTCGATCGCGGCCCTGACGCCCCCGTTCGCGGCTCCTTCCGTCCTTGTCAGCGGCCCTGACGCCCCCGTTCGCGGCTCCTCCGCCCTCGATCGCGGCCCTGACGCCCCCGTTCGCGGCTCCTTCCGCCCTTGTCAGCGGCCCCTTCCGCCCTCATGCCCAGCCCCTCACGGCCCCTCGCGTCCTTGTTCGCAGTGCCCCACGCCATCTTTCGCACGTGTGCCTCACGCACGCTCTTTGCGGCCGCGCCTCGGGAGTTTCGGAGGGGTTGCTCGGATTAACTAGCGGCTTTGTGCCAGCGTCCGACGCGCGACCGACTTGATCGGCTTCCAGCAAGTAGGAATACCCACATGTCAACTGCTCGTCGATTACTGATAACACTCACCGCCTCGGCGGTCGTCCTTGCCGGCTGTAACGACGCACCCAAGTCCGTGAACGTCGCGGCGGAAGGCTCCCCGAGCGCCGAATCGGACACCGTCGAGGTGGACGCTTCGGCGACCCCGGAAGCCGAGCCGCCCGCGGCCGCCCCGGTACGCAAGGCCCTCGACACCCACCTGGCCGATGTGAAGGCCGCACCCGAGGACACCTTCGGCTACTTCGCGTTCCGGCCCGACACCGACGGAACCAAGCACGTTCGGTACACGCGCACTTACCATGGGCTTCCGGTGTACGGCGGAGACGTCATCGTGCATCTCGGGGCCGACGGACAGTACAAGGGCAGCTCCAACGGGATCCTCGCGCCGCTCAAGGTCGACACCGCGCCGAAGGTCTCGGCCGCGGACGCCGCCGCGAAGGCCCGGGAGCGGTTCACCGGCAAGATCGCCCAGCTGCAGGGTCAGAAGCTGCTCGTCGAGGCCTCCACCGGCGCCGGGCGGCTCGCCTGGGAGAGCCTTGTCGTCGGTACGGCCAAGGACGGCCGCACCCCGTCACGGCTGCACGTGCTCACGGACGCGCACTCCGGGGCCGTGATCGGGCAGTGGGACGAGATCGAGACGATCGCGGGGACCGGGCACAGCCTCTACAGCGGGCAGGTGAGTCTCGAGACGCAGAAGTTCGGCAACCAGTACCGGATGATCGACACGACCCGCGGGCGCGCCTCAGTGTGCGACATGAAACACCAGGAGAGCGGGCCGTGCACCCAGATCAGCGACGCCGACAACACGTGGGGTGACGGCAAGGCCGACGACCCGCAGAGCGCCGCGGTCGACGTCGCCTATGGCGCTCAGGTCACGTACGACTACTACCTGAAGTCCTTCGGGCGTAAGGGCGTGGCGAACAACGGCCGCGGGGTCGTGTCCCGCGTGCACGTGGGCGACGGCCTGGAGAACGCGTACTGGGACGGCAAGCAGATGAACTACGGCGACGGCCGGGACAACGCGCACCCGATCGTCGAGCTCGACGTCGCCGCCCACGAGATGACGCACGGGGTCACCCAGCACAGCGTGCCGAACGACCTCACCTACGCCGGCGAGTCCGGCGGGCTCAACGAGGCCACGAGCGACATCTTCGGCACGATGGTCGAGTTCTACGCCAACAACCCGGCCGACCCCGGTGACTACGACATCGCGGAGAGCATCGATCTCAACGGCAACGGGACGCCGCTGCGGTACATGTACGATCCGCCACGAGACGGCTACTCCCACGGCTGCTGGTCGGCGACCACGAAGGACGTGGACGTGCACTACTCCTCGGGCGTGGCCAACCACTTCTTCTTCGATCTGGCCGAGGGCACGGGCAAGACGAAGTACGGCACCAGCCCCGTCTGCGGCAACGCCGGCCCGGTGACGGGCATCGGCCGCGAGAAGGCGGCCGCGATCTGGTACCGGGCACTGGACGTGTACTTCACGTCGAGCACCTCGTACGTCAACGACGCCAACCCCGGCAACACCGCTCGCGCGTACACGCTCGCGGCGGCCTCGGACCTCTACGGTCAGTGCGGAGCCGAGTACAAGGCCGTGCAGCGCGCCTGGACGGCGGTCAACGTGGCCGGCGCGGACGCGGCCTGCTGAGTTCTGACGGCAAGGTTTCCCGCCGCACGCCCCGGAGTTTCACGCTCCGCGACGGGGGCGTGCAGCGGGTTTCTTCCGCTCGCACCAACACGCAGACGCCGTCGGCACCCAAAGCGCGGAGTTCCCGCCGCACGCCGCCAGCCCCAGACCCGAGACTGACCAGGAGCGCCGTCACCCGGGAGCGCATCTTGACGTGCTCAGGCCGGGACCCGCTCATCTTGACGCATGCCGACCCGCTCATCTTGACGCATGCCCCGGGGTGCACCCGTTCCTCACGCTCGCACCGGGCGATCCGCGCGTATTCGCCGCACCACCGACAGTGAAGCCGCTCGTTCATCCGCACGCATCTTTGCGCCGACGCCGCGATGCACATGTCTCCGCACGGAGCGTCACAGGGAACCGGCCACGCCGGGACGTGTAGCGTCACACGGCATCGGTCACGCTGGGACGTAGCGTCACACGGCATCGGTCACGCTGGGACGTAGCGTCACACGGCATCGGTCACGCCGGGACGTGTAGCAGGTCTCCGGTTCGCGCCCGGGCGGCGACGAGCACGGCCAGCACCACCAGGTCGGCGAGGCCCAGGACGACCCCGAGCGCGGCGAACCCGCGGCCGGCGCGCCCGTTCGACGGCCGGCGCAGCGCCCACAGCCCGAGCACCACCGCGAACGGCCCGAACACGACATTGAAGAAGAACAGGCCGGCTACACCGAGTACCAGCGAGGCCACGATCCGGTCATCCGGCCGGCGTCGCTTCACCTCCGGCGCCGTCGCGCTCTGCTCGGTCACGGCCAGTCCCTTCATCGGTCACGCAGCCGGCGGAGCGGCCACCGCCGGGCGACCAAGAGTACGGCGCCCGCGAGCGCGACGCCGACCAGCAGGAGCAGCGGGTGCCCGGTGAGCGCGGCCGGTCCGACGACGAGCAGCGCGACGAGCACCGCGGCAATGAGCAAAGCCATCGGTCACTCCATTTCAGTGGACAGTTGTTCACTCAGTTGCGAGCCTAGGTGCACGTCGATTCGGTGCACAGGTGTTTACTGAGTGACGTGCCCCATACCCGCGTCGAACAGAAGGCCCACACCCGTCAGGCATTACTCGACACCGCTCTGCGGCTGCTCGAGGACCGCAGCCTGGACAGCCTCGGCCTGCGCGAGCTCACCCGCGAGGTCGGCATCGTGCCTACCGCCTTCTACCGACACTTCCCCGACGTCGCGAGCCTGGGCGTGGCGCTGGTCGAGCAGTGCCTGGGTGGCCTGCGCACGGCGGTACGCGCGGTCCGGGACGGCATCGCCGACAGTGACGCCGTCATCAGCCGATCGCTGTCCGTGCTCGTCGCCCAGCTGCACGAGCGCCGGGAGCACTTCCGGTTCATCGCGCGGGAGCGGCACGGTGGGGTCGCCCCCGTTCGCCGCGCGATCCGCGAGCAGCTCGACCTATCGGCCGCGGAGCTGGCCACGGACCTGCTGACCCGCCGTCTCCCGCACGTCACGGCGCTGGAGCGCTGGGAGGCGCAGGACGTGCGGATGCTGGCCACGCTGATCGTCGACCACGTGGTGCAGACCGCCGCCGCCCTGCTGGAGCTGCCCCCTGGCGACGAGGCCGCCGCGTCCGACACAATCGACATGGCCGACCGCCAGCTACGCCTGATCGCCCTGGGCAGCCGCCACTGGCCGGGCTGAATTACCTGGACAGACACCGCCGACCCGGACTGAATCACCCGAACAGGCGCCGCAGCTCGGGCTGAATCACCTGGGCAGGCGCCGCCGAGCCGGGCTGACGCCCGGGCAGGGCGCCGCGGCTCGGCTGAATTATCGGATTACCGAATTATTGGATTACCGACGCCGCTAATCCGGTAACTCGATGCTGGCCGGACTCACAAGCCGGCCCAGCGCGGGCGGGACCCACAAGCCGGCCCAGCGGACGCCAGGCTCATGGGCCAGCCCAGCGCAGGCGGGACCCACAAGCCGGCCCAGCGCAGGCCAGACTCACAAGCCGGCCCAGCGCGGGCGGGACCCACAAGCCGACGCAGCGGACGCCAGGCTCATGGGCCAGCCCAGCGCAGGCGGGACCCACAAGCCGGCTCAGCGCGGGCGGGACCCACAAGCCGGCTCAGCGCAGGCCAGGCTTATGGGCCGGCCCAGCGCAGGCCCTCGGCGATCCGGATGAGCTCCTCCTCCGACGGGCGCGGATCGCCGTCGCCGATAATCGTCACGTTGCGGCCGTGGAATCCGTGGACGGACAGGGTCGGGCCGACCGTGATGTACGCCGGAAGTCCCTGGATGTCGCGGACCCGCATCGGCGAGTGCTCGCTCGGCAGGACGGCCGGGCTGCGGGCGGGGACCGGCATGGACAGTGCGACCACGAAGTCCGGAATCCGGCCGCCTTGGCCGGTCAGGTAGATGCCGCCGCTGCTGTCGACGCCCGCCGCATAGTAGTGCTCGGGAATGTAGGTGGGGACGACCGCGGCGCGCAGGACCAAAGTGCCGTCGTCGCGCAGGCCGGCCGCGGCGCGCAGGGCGTCGCGCTGGAGATCCTGCGGGGGTAGGGGATTCATGGCACCGCCGTACGTCAGGCGGGCGGTGCGGCCCGACGGCAGGGTCCAGCTCACTGCGGCGACGCGGTCATCCGCCGTGTACCGGGCCGGGGCGCCGTTGACGGTCGTCTCCGTCCACTTCGTCTCGTCGGCTCCCGTGAGCTGGTCGAGGGTCGCCTGCAGGAACGGGCCGCCGACGAGGTTGCCGTAGGTGACGGACTCGCCGGCGCTTCCCGCCGAGTAGGCGGCGTCGGCCGGGACCGCGTCGGGCAGCCAGGCCAGTCTGATGTGGACTGTCGCGGTTGGAGGGTCGGCGACCGGCGCTTCCGCACGCGGTACGACCAGAAACAGGGCGACCGCGGCCACGGCCGCGAGCCCGGCGGACACCAGCCGGCGACGGCGACGGCGGCGGATGCCGACGCGGACGCCGGCCATGACCGCCGCGGGGTCGGGGAGGTGCCGCTCCTCGTCGAGGAGGGCGTCGGTGAGCGGGTGCGCGTTCAACGCATCGCCTCCAGGTCAGCGGTGCCCAAGCGCAGCACGGCGAGCGCCCGGGCCTCGGCGAAACGGACAACGCCCAGCACGGCGAGGGCCCGTGAGGGGACGAAACAGACGGCGCCCGGCACGGCGAGCGGGTGCGCGTTCAACGCATCGCCTCCAGGTCAGCGGTGTCCAAGCGCAGCGCGGCGAGGGCCCGCGCGTGGGCGGAACGGACGGTGCCCGGCGCGCAGCCGAGGACCTCCGCGGTCTCCGTCTCGCCGAGGCCCTCGTAGTAGCGCAGGACGAGCACGGCACGCTGGCGGTGCGGCAGAGCCGCGAGGCGGGCCAGCACCGCGGCGCGCGTGGCCGCGTGCTCGGCGTGGTCGGGCACGGTCAGCACGTCGGGGCCGCGCCGCTGCCACAGTTCCGCCCGCCGCACGACGCGGCGGCGCCAGGAAAGGTACTGGCTGGTGACGATCTTCTTCACATAGAGCTCGGGCCGCGCCATCCCGTCGATGCGCGACCAGCGGCCGTGGGCGATGACCAGCGCGTCCTGCACCACGTCCTGCGCCAGCTCGCGGTCGCCGGCCAGCACGGCGGCGAAGCGCAGCAACGCGGGCAGCCGCGCGTGCACGAACTCGTCGAACGTCATGACTCTCTCAACGCCGCGAAGCGCCCGGATCACTCCGTCGGTCCATGCTGGAACGTGCGCGCGGCCGGGGTCGGCATCCGGCCCCGGCCGCGTGGATGGTCCGCACTGGCGCCCAATCCAAAGACTCCGCACTGACGCCCAAACCAAAGACTCCGCACTGACGCCCAAACCAAAGACTCCGCACTGGCGCCCAAACCAAGGACAAGGCTCAGTCGGGCCGGCGCTTGGGCATCTCCCAGCGCATGACGAGCTCAGCCCGCCCGTTCTCGGTACGGCGCGTGGACCAGGCGGCCTTGGGCTTACGGGAGTCGCGGTCGATCGACATGACAGCACCTTTCATGAGGGTGCTGTCATTGTCTCGTTAACCTCCGGTTCAACTCGTTCACCTAATTGACACTCAACCCGCCAGGCGGTGCAGGAGCAACCGCTGCTGGCGGGCGTACGCGCGCTGCCCCAGCTGCCGCAGCTGCTCACGGCTGCGAGTCCCGCGCAGGTAGTGGTCCAGCGGCTCCGGCGCGTCGCCCAGCGGCTCCTCGACGTTCGGCAGCACCGCGTGCGCCGCCAGCCGATACGCCCCCGCACGGCCCGGCACCGCCTCGATCGGCAGGCCCGCCGCGGTCAGCAGGTCGATGTCGAGGTAGATGGTGCGCACGTCCACGCCGAAGCGGCAGGACAGCGCCGCCGCCGAGACCCACGGGCGCGACCGCAGCTGGAGCAGGATGCCGACGTGCCGGGCGTGACGCGCGCTCACGAGGCCACCAGCAGGGCCGACAGGGCGCTCGCCTGGGTGCGCCAGTCCGGCGGCGACGGGGGCGCGGCCCAGCGGCTGCCGATGCGGTTCAGGGAGTCTCGGGTCGACCACAGGCTGTTGGCCTGGGTGTCGGCGAAGGTCTGGAACTGGCCGGCTTCGGCGAGGTACCGCATGAACACGCCCTTGAATTGTTTCTGGTTGTCGTCGCAGGACTGACCGGGGTCGCAGGACTCGGTCAGGATGCCGTTGCGCACCAGGCCGGAACCGAGTGCGGCGGTGCCCAGGCGGCGCGCCGCGTCCTGGTAGGCCGTGTTGCCCGTGGCCCGGTAGAGCTCCATCGCGGCGCCGATGGCCAGGCCCTGGTTGTAGGTCCACACCGTCTGGCCGTTGTTGGCGCAGGCCGACGTCAGGCCGTCGTTGACCAGGTTCGAGCTGTTGATCATTCCGCTGTTCTGGAACCAGGCCCAGCCGGTCGTCGCCTTGTTGAGCCAGGCGGCGTCTCCGGCGATGCGGTTGTGCAGGGCCGCGGTCAGGCGCAGGTACAGCCCGATCGTGACCGCGTTCTTGTAGGTCCGCTCGCGGTCCCACCACACGCCGCCGCCGCACGTCGAGGTGTCCCAGAAGCCGGCGACGTAGTTGGCGATCGTCACGGCCTCGTTCAGGTACGCCTGGTCGTGCGTCAGGTCGTAGGCGTCGACCCAGGTCAGGCCCCACCAGGCGGTGTCGTCGATCGAGCGGCTGATGAAGTGGCCGTCGACCGGGTCGCTGGAGCGGGCGCCGGCCGGGAAGGCGACCCGGTTGACGTCGAAGGTGCGCTTCACCGCCCACGTGTAGGTCTGGTCGCCGGTGCGGCGGATGTACTGGATGACCGTGCTGAGCGCGACCGCCGAGTTCCACCAGCTGGACGGGTACCAGGCGGGGTACGGGTCGTAGGAGTACATGAGGGCGTCGGCCGCGGCCCGCAGGCGAGCCGAGGACGGGCGGGCCCAGGCCGTGCACGCGCCGTTCTGGCCCTCGACCGCCCGGCCGCAGGCGCGGATCGCCCCGCCGTAGAGCAGCGAGGTGAGGTCGGTGACGTTGAAGCGGTTCGTGCGGCCACTGGTGGTACGACCCAATGACGAGCCACCCGGCCAGCTGGCTCCGGCGTCGAAGGAGCGGTCCAGCCACACCTCGTCGCCGGCCCGGTTGTTCGTGATCGCGCCCCAGGCCATGCCGGCCGCGTCGATGTGCAGCGCGATGGTCCGGCCGCTCAGCGTCACCGAGCGGACCGGGTCGGCGTCGGTTCCGCCGCTCGCGTTGTCGCAGGTCGCGTTGCAGACGGACGCGTGCACCCAGCCGGTGCAGGCCACGCCGTGCGCGTCGCCGCAGGCGCGGATCATGCCGCGGCGGTGGTGCGACGGGTCGGCGAGGTTGTACATGAGGGTCCGGGTGCCGGTCCACGTGGCCGGGATGGACGCCTTGCCGAGCAGGCCGTCCCAGGTCGCGCCGCCGTCGAAGGTGCGGTCGAGCCAGACCGACTCGCCCTCGGTGCCGGCGTCGATCGAGCCCCACGCCATGCCGTCGAGGTCGGACAGGTGCAGCACGATCCGGCGGTTGTTGATGAGCAGCGTGCCGACCGGGAAGGTCTCCTGGCGAGCCTGGGACGGGTCGCGGGTGTCGCAGTACTGGGCACAGACGGTGGTCGCCGCCTGTGCGGGTGCGGGTGCGACGGCCAGGCCGGCGACGAGCAGCAGCAGGACGGCGAGCGTTCGGTGGATGGCGGCCACGATAAACTTCCTTTACAGAAAGCGCTCTCACACGTTGTACGTCGGTGCTCAGCCCCCGGTCAACAGGCAGAGTCGCTGCCAGATGCGGCTCAGGCGATCGCTCGGACGTCGGCGTCCGTCAATGCCCTGGTCCAGACCTTCACCTGGTCGATGCGGCCGGGGAAGTGGTCGGCGTCGCCGCCGTTCCACTTGCCCCGGCCGATCGTGAACGCCCCGCCCGCACCCCACGCCGGACCCGCGGCGGCATCCGCCACGAGCACCCCATCGACGTAGAGCCGCAGCCGGCCGGCGGACGCATCGCGCACCCCCACGAGATGCGTCCACCCGTCGGCCCGCGGCGGGAACGGCGACACCGCCCGGGTCGCCGCGGCGTTCGCGGTGTCGGCGGCGACCATCGCGAACGCCCACGCGTTGTCCGCCGCCGAGTACTGCAGATAGAAGCCGCTCGCCTGCACGCCGTCCTGGCCCGCCACCGTGGCGAAGTTCGACGTCGCCGCGAGCTGGACCCACGCCGAGACGGAGAAGCTCGCCGCGGTGTCCACCAGCCGGGCCGCGGCCGCGAAGCCGGTGCTGCCGTTGAGCACCAGCGCGTTGCCGCTGAAGCCGCCGCCGCCGAGCGCCGCGCCGCCACTGAGGGTCAGGGACGCGTCGGCGGCGTCGAAGGAGTACGCCGCGACCTGGCTCGTGGCCAGGCCCGCGGCGGCGGCGATCGTGGCGGCCGGCAGCGCGTGGTCGTAGGTGCGCACGTCCTCGACGGTGCCGGCGAAGGCGTCGGCCGCGGCCCCGTTCCACCGGCCCCGGCCGATGACGAGCGAACCGGAGGCCGGCCAGCCGGAGGCGTACGCCACCTGCCCCTGGAGCACCCCGTCGACGTAGAGCCGCAGCTGCCCGGCCTCGGCGTCATAGACCCCGGCGAGGTGCACGGCCACGTTGAGCGCGGGGGCGGCCGAGGACAGGGCCCGGGTCGAGCCGGTGCCGTCGGCGTCGGCGGCGGTCATCGCGAACGCCCACCGCGCGTCGGTGCCCGAGTACTGCAGGTAGAACCCGCTCACCCGGGAACCGTCCTGGCTGACCGCGGTCCGGAACCCGCTGAGGTCGGAGGGCTTGACCCGGGCCATGACCGTGAACGAGTTGTCGGTGCGCACCACCGGGAGTTCGGACGCGGCCGGCGTGCCCAGCGGCCATGACCCGGTCAGGCCGTTCAGCGTGGGCCGCAACGCCAGCAGGGCGAGGATCCCGCCGATGACCGGCCGCGCGGTGAAGCCGTTCTGGTTGCCGGAGTCGGTGTCGTGCCAGTCCGAGAACGGCACGCGCGACGGGGTCGTGTTCGCGAAGGTGTACGCCTTGCCGATGAGCATGTCCCGGGCCGCGCTCTGCCCCGTGAGGAACGCCGCGGTCCACAGCTCCCAGTCGACCTTCGTGTACGTGTGCCGCGGGTCGAGCGGCACCCCGTAGGCGTGCTGGTTCTGCAGGTACCAGCTCGCCTCCTCGGCCGCGATGGCCGGCGGCACGAGATTGGTCCCCGCGACCCGGTCGGCGAAGCCGTTGTACTTCAGGCTCCACGTCGAGTCCGCGCCGTCGTACGTCAGCTTCAGGTGACTGCGCGCCCCGTTCTGCGCCATGGACGCCCACTGCGCGATGTACTGCCGCGCGGTCGCCGCGTAGGTCGAGGACTGCCCGGCCCGGCGCGCGATGTCGGCCATCGCCCCGATGCCCACGATCCCCTTGAGGGCCAGGTTCACGCTGTGCGCGATGAACCCGGTGAAGTCGTCGGTCTGGTTCTGGTTGCCCGGGTCCGGCAGGTTCGCCACGAGGTAGTCGGCCCAGCTCTTGAGCTTCGCGTAGTGGGCCGCCGCGTACGCGCTCGCCTTCGCCGCGGGCATGCGCCGCAGCAGCGCGGCGACCATGATGAGCATGTTCGCCGACTCCTCGACCGGCATGTCCTCCTCGTCCTGGCCGATGCGGCCGAAGGCGTTGGGGTACACGCCGAGGTCGTGCGGGGCGAACGGCTTGTCGAAGCCCTGTACCTCGGTGTAGTCGAACAGCGGGGCCAGCAGCAGCTCCAGCCAGCGCGGGCTGAGCATCAGATAGGCGGGGAACGCCGGGTACATGACGTCGACGGTGCTGAAGTCGCCGTTGGAGGAGATCTCCTTCAGCATCACCCAGGGCGAGCCGCCGCGGTTGACCACCTCGGTGGCGCCGAACGCCTGGCGCACCGCGAGCGCGCAGAGGGCGGCGTACTGCTCCCCCGCCGGCGAGGCGCCGACGGCCTGCTGCGCCCAGGCGCCGACCTGCGCGTCGAGGGCGGCGCCGAGGGCCCGGGCCGTGTCGCGGTCGGCCCGGAACCAGGCGAGCATGTCCGGCCAGGCGGCCCACTGGGTGCGCCACCACGGGTCGAGCTGGGCGCCGAGGTAGGACACGGCGGGCGTGCGCACGTGGCCGATGACGAAGACGACCGGGCCGCTGCCGGCCGGCCCGACGGCGCCGAGGGCCCGGTTGAACGCGAATACCGGCCAGCTCGCATTGATCGCGCGGGGCTGGTTGGTGTCGGCGGTGTTGGGCAGCGTCCCCGCGTTCGCGGCCTGAGCCCGCACCGTGGCGTCGGCGCCGGTCTGCCAGGTCAGTCCGGTGACGTCGTCGGTGGCGAAGACGACGGTGCCCCACGAGGCCTGGTCGCCGACCTCGGCCAGGACCGACGGCGCGGACGGCTGGAAGGTGTGCACGCGCTGGGTGCCGGCGGTCTGGGTGGCCCATGAGATCTGCTTGGAGCGGTCGCCGTGGGCCCACTCGCCGGACACGTCGACGTAGAGGCTCACCTGGTGCGTGCCCGAGTCCGCGGAGGTGGCGGTGATGCTCAGGTACGACATCGGCACCGACTGCCGGCGCAGGCCGGCCGGATCGACCGGGGAGAAGAACTCGACCTCGAGGCGCACCGGGCCCGCCGTGATGGTGAACGTCGAGCGGGTCGCGGTGACCACGAGGCCGGTCTGGCTCGCCAGGGGCCAGCCGCCGGACGGGGCGCCCATGAAGACGTACGGCTGGCCGTCCACGCGCACGATGCCGGTGATCGCGGTGACCGCGCCGGCCCAGAACGTCGGCCAGTTGCCGGGGAGGGTGTCGGCGCGCAGCCAGGTCGACAGGTAGGGCGAGCGCACGGCGAGCGGGGTGGCCGGCGGGCGGATCGGGCTGAAGGTGGTGGCGGCGTGGGCGTCCCCGGCGAGCAGCAGCGGGCCGAGCGCCGAGCCTGCGATCCCGCCGAGGGCGGCCAGGCGGAACAGGTCCCGGCGAGTGGGGTGCAATGGCGGGTTCACGTGACGTAGCAAACATTTTCCGATGGAATGTGTCAACGAAACTCATGAATTTTCATCGGTACTTGTTCGAAGTTGTTGACTTCGCGCAACGTCCACGAGACTTCTGCCAATCATTTACAGACGAGAATCCCTCACAACCCCGCCCGGCATCGGCCGCCTCCGATCCGTCGCCGACCCCCGGCGGCCCGACGGACGACGGGTCCGAGCGATGACGGAGTGTTTCGAGGTATTTGCGGTGGGTGATGGGGTTCTGACCAGCGCACGTATTGACAAATGTTGACCAAACGCGGATCAGGGACTATGAATGTCCATCGAGAGCGCTCTCCCGTCCTCACCGCCACCGAACGGGAGACACCATGCCCCGATCCCGCAAGGTCGACCGGCTGCTCGCCGGCGCGGGAGCCGCCCTGCTGGGCAGCACCCTCGCCGTCGTGCAGTTCGCGGCCCCCGCCCAGGCCGCCGACCTCAACCTGACCCAATACGTGAACCCGCTGATCGGCACGGACGACTCCAACTCGCCCAACCCGGTCGGCGGTGGCGCGGGCGGCAGCACCTTCCCGGGTGCCACCGTCCCGTTCGGCATGCTCCAGTTCAGCCCGGACACGCCGACCGCGTCGCCGTCGGGGTACCGCGACAAGGACCGCACCATCGAGGAGTTCAGCCTCACCCACTTCAACGGCGCGGGCTGCTCCAACAACGAGGACCTCGGCCTGCTGCCGGTCACCGGCGCGCTCGGCTCCTCCCCCGGCACCGCGTGGACCAGCTACGCCTCGGCGTACACCAAAACCAACGAGGTCGCCCAGGCCGGCTACTACAAGAACCGGCTGGACAAGTACTCCACGAACGTCGAGGTCACCTCGACCACCCGCACCGGCGTCATGCGCCTGCAGTTCCCGTCGAACACGCAGTCCCGGCTGCTCATCAACACCAGCCGGAGCGCCACGGGCAACCGCAGCGGCAGCGTCAACATCTCCGGCAGCACGATGACCGGTAGCACCACGGCCGGCGGCTTCTGCGGCTCGTCGAAGACCTACCCGATCTACTTCTCGATGAAGTTCGACCGGGCCCCGGCGTCGTTCGGCACCTGGAACGGCTCGACGATCAGCAACGGCTCCGCGAGCACCTCCGGCGTCAACACCGGCGGCTTCGTCACGTGGGACACGACCTCCAACGCGAACGTCAACGTCCAGATCGGCGTCTCGTTCGTGAGCGTCGCCAACGCCACGGCGAACCTCAACGCCGAGACCGCGACCTTCGACACCGCGCGGACCAACGCCGACAACGCCTGGAACACCGCGCTCAACCGCATCCAGGCGACCGGCGGCAGCGCCACCGACCTGCAGAAGTTCTACACCGCGCTGTACCACGTGCTGGTCAACCCGAACATCTCCAGCGATGTGAACGGCCAGTACCGCGGCTTCGACAACGCGATCCACACCGCGACGCACAACGTGTACCAGAACTACTCGGGCTGGGACATCTACCGCTCGTGGGCCGCGCTCGTCGCCTTCATCGCGCCCGACGTCACCAGCGACATCATGAAGTCGATGGTCCTCGACGGCCAGCAGGGCGGCCTGCTGCCCAAGTGGTCGCAGCAGACCAACGAGGACTTCGTCATGACCGGCGACCCCGGCCCGATCATCGTCGACAGCGCCTACCAGTTCGGTGCGCGCAACTTCGACACGGCGGCCGCGCTGCAGCTGATGAAGAACGCCATCGCCGGTCAGGGCGCGCAGGGCTCGCCGATCCGCGGGCGTGAGGCGGAGTACGAGTCCAAGAAGTACATCCCGGGCGCCCCGTCGGACTCGATGGAGTACTCGGCGTCGGACTTCGCCGTGGCCCAGTTCGCCAAGGCGCTCGGGGACACCGCGACGTACAACTCGGCGATGACCCGCGCCCAGTACTGGCGCAACACGTTCAACACCGAGTCGAGCTTCATCCACCCGCGCAACAGCGACGGCACCTGGCCGTGGCCGCTCAACCCGGCCCAGGAGAGCCCGTTCACCGAGGGCAACGCGGCGCAGTACACCTGGATGGTGCCCTACAACTTCGCCGGGCTCATCAACCTCATGGGTGGCCCGCAGACCGCCAAGCAGCGCCTCGACCACCACTTCACCGAGCTCAACGCCGGCCTGTCGCGCCCGTACTTCTACCTCGGCAACGAGCCGGAGCACGGCGTGCCGTGGGCGTACAACTTCGCGCAGTACCCGGCCGGCACCTCCTCGGCGGTGCGGCGCGTCATGACCGAGCAGTTCACCACCGGCGCCGGCGGCCTGCCCGGCAACGACGACCTCGGCGCGACCTCGGCGTGGTACATCTGGTCCGCGATGGGCATGTACCCGGCCACGCCGGGCGCCGACACGCTCGCCATCCACGGCCCGTCGTTCCCGTCGATCCTCATCCAGCGCTCGGCCGGCAACATCCAGATCAACGGCGGCAGCGCGTCCTCGCAGTACGTGCAGAGCCTGACCCTCAACGGTTCCGCGGTGGCCAACAACTACCTGCGCTACCCGGACCTGGCCGCGGGCGGCACGCTGAACTACACGATGGGCACCGGCCCGTCCTCGTGGGGCACCGGCGCGGGCAACGTCCCGCCGTCCTTCACCGACGGCGCGACCCAGCCGGCCACCCCGCCGAACCTGGGCACCAACCTCGCCCAGGGCAAGACCGCCACGGGCTCGGCCACCTGCGCCGCGGCCGAGTCGGCCGACAAGGCCGTCGACGGCAGCCTGATGAACAACAGCAAGTTCTGCACCTCCGCGGCGACCAAGTTCCTCCAGGTCGACCTCGGCTCCAACCAGTCCGTCGGCTCGGTCGTGCTCAAGCACGCCGGCCTCGGGGCCGAGAACACCGGCTGGAACACCGGCGCGTTCACCATCTCCACCAGCACGGACGGCACGACCTGGAGCCAGGCCGCCACGGTCTCCGGCAACCGGTCCAGCCGCACCCTGCACCAGTTCACGGCGCGGACCGCCCGCTACGTGAAGGTGGACATCTCCACGCCCGCCAACGACGGCAACGGCGCGGCGCGCATCTACGAGTTCGAGGTCTACGGCGCCGCGACCGGCGGCAACCTCCTGCTCAACAAGGCCGCCACCGCCGACTCCTCCTGCGCCTCGACCGAGGGCCCGGACAAGGCGGTCAACGGCAGCGTCTCCGGCGGCAACTCCGACAAGTGGTGCTCGCTGGGCACGAACAAGTTCCTCCAGGTCGACATGGGCGCCGCCAACCACCTGAGCTCGATCGTCGTGCGCCACGCGGGCGCCGGCGGCGAGTCGGCGTCGTGGGACACCCGCGACTTCGACCTGCAGGTGTCCAGCGACGGCAGCACCTGGACGACGGTGGCCTCGCCCCGCGGCAACACCGCGGACGTGACCACGAGCGCGGTGAACGTGACCGGCCGGTACGTCCGGCTGAACATCATCACCCCGACCCAGACGACCGACACGGCGGCCCGCATCTACGAGATCGAGGCGTACGCGTAGCGGTTGTGCACAAAAAAAGGGGGCGGCCGTCGCGGCCGCCCCCCTTTCGCTGCGATGTCACAGGTTGCCGGCCAGCCATTCCAGTGCGGCGTCGCCCTGGCGCATCGCCGTGATGTGGCCGGTCTCGGGGATGAGGCGCAACTCGGCCCCCTTGACGTGCTCGGCGAGCCAGGCGCTGTGCGCGGCGGGGACCATGCGGTCGCCGGCGCCGTGGATGAGCAGCACCGGGCGGTCGACCGCCTCCGGCTCGAACCCCCACGGTCCCACGTTGGCGAGATCGTCGTCGATGAGCCCGCCCGGCCCCGTCAGCAGCGCGGCCGGCACGATGTCGTCGAACCAGGCCCAGTCGGTTTGCAGCGCCTCCCAGTCGACGGGCAGGAACCCGATGTCCTCCTCGCCGGTGGCCGCCGCCAGGTGCGCCGCCTTGGCCTCGCGCCCGCCGAGCGCCGCGCGCAGCGACCCGGCGGCCCCGTCGGCCATCCCGTCGAACCAGCGGTCGGTGAACCGCTCGTACGGCGCCAGTCCGGAGATCGCGGCTGCCGCGATCACCCGGTCCGGCAGCAGCGCGGCGCAGGCGAGCGCGTGCGCGGCCCCGCTGGAGTGCCCCATGACCACGAACCGCTCGACCCCGGCCGCCTCGGCGACGGCGGCGACATCGGCGGCCACGGACCCGATCCCGCGCCCGGGGCTCGGCGTCGAGGCGCCGTACCCGGGCCGGTTGTGCGACAGCCACCGCAGCCCGAGCCGCTCGGCGGTCTCGAAGAGCGGCGCGGGCGGCTCGCCGATGTTGGGGGTGCCGTGGTGCCAGTAGACGACCGGGCCGTCGCCGCCGGAGTCGTACGCGTGCAGCAGGCGACCGTCGGCCAGCTCGACCCCGAATTCCGTGACCACGGTCCCGAGCCTAGCGGCCCGGCCCTGGTGCGGGCCGGGCCGGGCTCGGTTCAGGAGGGGATGGCGACCCGCTGGGCGTTGGTGGCGTTGCAGTCCCACAGTTGCAGCTGGGTGCCGTTGGCCGTGCTGCTCGACGGGTCGTCCAGGCACCGCCCCGACTGCGGGTTGCGCAGCGCCTGGGTCGCGGATACGAAGGCCCACTGCTGCGCGCCGGTGCCGTTGCAGTCGTACAGCTGCAGCTTGGACCCGTTGGTGGTGCCGGAGTTCGCCACGTCGAGGCACTTGCCGAGCGCGCGCACGGTCCCGTCGCCGGGGACCGTCCACTGCTGGGCCCCGGTGCCGTTGCAGCCCCAGATCTGGATCTTCGTGCCGTTGGCGGTGCCCGAGTTGCTCACGTCCAGGCACTTGTCGAGCTGGACCAGGGTCACCGGGCCGGTGCCGGTCCGGTCCGGCGGCCGGTTGGCGGTCGCCGTGCCCCACGCGGACGGCGCGGAGCCCATGGTCAGCGAGAGGGTGCCGCCGGTGCGGACGAACGACTCCGGCAGCCAGGAGCGGCTCAGGTCCGCGCCGTCGAGGCGGGCCGACTGGACGTACTGGTTGGCGTCCGTGGTGGCCGGGGCGTCGACGGTGAGGACGACCCCGTTGTCGCGGGTCACCTTCACGCCCGGGAACAGCGGGCTGCCGACGAGCAGCTCGGCGCGCCCGACGACCGGGGGAAGACGCCGATGGCGGCGAAGACGTACCAGGCCGACATGGTGCCGAGGTCGTCGTTGCCGGGCAGGCCGCTGGGGCCGGTGCCGTAGACGGTGTCGACGATCTCGCGGGTCGTCGCCTGGGTCTTCGCCGGCTGCCCGAACGCGTTGTACAGCCACGGGGCGTGCAGGCCGGGCTCGTTGCCCGGGTCGTAGCGCAGCGCGTTGCCGCCCTTGACCGCCCGGTTGCCGGCGTCGTCGTGGAAGAACGCGTCGAGGCGCTGCGCGGCGGGCGCGGTGCCGCCCATGGCCTGGGCCAGCCCGGTGGCGTTCTGCGGGACCATCCACGTGTAGGTCGCGGAGCTGCCCTGGGCGAACCCGACGTCGGTCGAGGGCGAGAACCCGCCGGCCCAGCTGCCGTCGGCGTTGCGGGCCTGCTGGTAGCCGCCGGACGCGGTCGCCTGGGGGTTGAAGGTGTTGCGCCAGTAGTTCGCGCGGGCGGACATGGCGGCCTGCTCGGCGGTGCGGCCCTGGCGCTGGGCCCACATGGCGAGGGAGAAGTCGGCGAGCGAGTTCTCCAGGGTCTCGGCGGCGCCGCCCCAGCAGTGGCAGGCGTTCTGCGGGGCGTAGTGCGAGGCGAGGTACTGGTTGAGGGCGGGGCGCTGGCCGGTGCACTGGCCGGGGCAGCCGCCGTCGTTGAGCGCGTCGGCGTTCTGGACGGTCGCCTGGCGGTACAGGGAGGCGTAGGCGCCGGCGGTGTCGAAGTGGTCGGCGCCCATCGCGACGAACGTGGCCAGCGTCGGGGCGGCCGGGTCGCCGGTCATCACGTGGGTCGCCCCGTTGTTGTGCAGCCAGCGGTCCCAGATGCCGTTGTGCTGCTGCGCGAACTGGTACATCGACTGCGCGTAGTCCCCGGCGACGGCCGGTTTGAGCAGCGCGAGGAGCTGGATCTGGGCGCGGTACTGGTCCCAGCCGGAGAAGGTGCCGTACTGCGCGCCCTGCCCCGCGGTGATGCTGTGCACGGCCATGTCGCTGCCGAGGTACCGGCCGTCCACATCGGACACCAGGTTCGGCTGCAGGAGGCTGTGGTACAGCGCGGTGTAGAACGTGGTCCGCTGGGCGGTGCTGCCGCCTGTCACCTGCACGGCCGAGAGCTCTCGCTTCCAGTCGTCGTAGGCCTGCGCGGCGACCGTCGCGACGTCCACGCCCGCGGCGAGCTCCGTGTCGCGGTTGCGCTCGGCGCCGGCCAGGCTGACGTAGGAGATGCCGACCCGCATCCGCACGTCGCTGCCCGGCGCGAAGCCGACCCAGCCGCCGGAGCCACGGCCCGCGCGGTCGGCGCCGGTCGCGTACCCCTCGCCGCCGGTGGCCCGGGTGCCGCCCGGGGTCAGGGTGCCGTTGACCCAGGTGCCGGTCGAGGCGATCGGGGTGTCGAAGCGGGCGGAGAAGTACAGCCGGTAGTAGGTCTTGCGGTTGTTGGTGCCGCCGTTGGCCCGCCGCCCGCAGAACGCGCCGGTCAGCACCGAGCCGGTGACCGTGCGGTTCGCGGCGTCGATGGAGATCTCGGCGTCCTCGCTGCCGTTGAGCGAGTTCGACGTGCGGAAGAGCAGGTTCGCCGGGCGGCCGGCCGGGAACGTGAACTGCCCGACCCCGGCGCGGGCGGTGACGGCGAGGTCGGAGCGGACGCCGTCTGCGAGCTTCACCGTGTAGCGGCCCGGCCTGGCGCTCTCGTCGGCGTGGCTGAAGTTGGTGGCGAACTTCGCGTCGGTACTGTCGGCGCTCGGCGAGGAGTCCACAGTGGACGAGAACGGCAGGATCGGCACGTCGCCCGCGGCGCCGGGGTTGCAGCCCGCGCCGTTGAGATGGGTCAGGCTGAGCCCGCGGATCCGGGTGACGTCGTACTGGTAGCCGTTCGCGGCCCCGGTGCTGGTCTGGTCGCCGCGGGTGCTGGTCGGGCTCCAGGACAGCATGCCGTACGGCCGCACCGCCCCCGGCCACGTGTTGCCGTCGTGCGCCGAGCCGATGAACGGGTCCACGAACGCGGCCGGGTCGGTGACGACGTCGGCGGCCGCCGGTGCGGCGGGCGCGGCGGCCAGGCCGGCGCCGGTGACGACGACCACGGCGAGCGCTCCCAACAGCCTCTTGCGTTGCGATTGAGCCATGACTATCCGTCGACCTCCGATACATCGATCAGCGTGACGACGGCACCATATCTGTCAAGCATTGACGAAAGCTGACCGGTCCCGGTCCACCGGGTGGCCCGGACGACACCGCGCCTCCCCTCGGCCGTCAGGCGGGTGCGGCGCGGCGGAGGGCGAGCAGGGACCGCGTGCCGGCCGGGGTCACGTCGGCGACCGCCAGGCCCGCCGCGGCCGCGAGGTCGCCCAGGCGGTCCAGGGTGCGCTCGCGGCCGTTGAAGTAGCACAGCATCCGCAGGTCGCCCTCGGTGTCGAAGGCTTCGCCGATGTGGTCGCAGATCAGGACCGTCCCCGTGTCGCCGGCCGCGTCGGCGCAGCGCCGCAGGATGCGCGCGGCGTCCTCGTCCGGCCAGTCGTGCAGGACGCCGGACAGGACGTAGCCGCCGGCCCCGGGCGGGAGCTCGTCGAAGAAGCTGCCCGGCGCGACGCCGGCCCGGTCGGCCAGGCCCGCCGCGGCGATCGCGTGCTCGGCGCGGGCCACGGCGCCGGGCAGGTCGACCACGGTGCCGCGCAGGCCGGGATGGGCCCGCAGGATCGCGATCAGCAGGCTGCCGTCGCCGCCGCCCACGTCGACCACGTGGCCGAGCAGGGCCCACGGGTAGGCGGCGGCGACCTCGGGCGCGTCCGTCGTCAGCCGCGAGCTCATCAGGCCGTCGAACTGGGCCTGCCGCGCCGGGTCGGCGGCCAGGTCCTCCCAGAACGGGCGGCCGAAGCGGCGCTCGAACACCGCCTCGCCGGTGCGCACGGTGTGCAGCATGTCGGCGAAGCACAGGTCGGCGCGGCCGACCGAGCCCTCCAGGTCCAGCCAGGCGCGCTGGCCCCCCGGGTGGTCGTCGCGCAGCTGGTCGCCGAGGGCCGTGAGGGCGTAGCCGGACTCGGTGCGCGCCACGACGCCGGCGGTGACCAGGTGGCCGAGCAGCCGGCCGAGCGCGTCGGGGTCGGCGCCGGCCGCCTCGGCCAGCGCGTCGGGGGTGGTCGTGCCGGCGGCGATGTGGTCGGCCAGGCGCAGCGTCGCCGCGACCCGGATCGCCATCGGGGTGGCCAGGTCGGCCGCCGCCCAGATGCTGCGCTCCTCGCTCATGCCCCGAGCCTGTCGGTCCGGGCACCGCGATGTCAACGACCCTGGTACTCCTGCGCGGCCGCGCCCCCTGAGCGGCACTCGCACCTGCTAGCATGTGACCCGAGTTGGTTCAGGAGCGCCGTCGCGGCGCACGATCTGAGGAGGTGAGTCCGATTTTCGTTCACAGTCGGGTGCTCACCACCACGCGGCGGAGCCGGTAGCTCCACCGTCGTCGGTCCTCGGGCACCCGCATCTCGGATGCCTTGAAAGGGACCACGACATGTCGCAATCTCACGAATCCCACAACCTCGCCCTGGTGCTCGGCGCCGGTGGGGGCGCCGGCCAGGCCTGGGTGATCGGCGTCGTCGCCGGCCTCGCCGAAGCCGGCGTCGACCTGACCGAGTCCGCCGATCTGGTGATCGGCACCTCCTCCGGCGCCACCGCGGCGGCGTGGGTGCGCAGCGGTATCCCGGCGGCCGACCTGTTCGCCTCGATACTCGCCGAGCCGACCGGACAACGCCCCGCCGGACAGCGCCCAGCCGGACCGCACCGGGAACGGCCCGCATCGCAGCCGCCGACCGCGGTGTTCGAGCGGATGCGGGCCATCAGCGCCGCCGCCACCTCGGCCGCCGACCTGCAACGGGCGATGGGCGCGTTCGGGCTGGAGGGTGACGGCATCCTCGACCCCGCGCTGGCCGTGCAGCGCCGCGCACAGGTCGCCGCCCGGCTGCCCCGCCCGGACTGGCCGGACCGGCCGATGGTCCTGGTGGCCCTCGACGCGCACACCGGCGAGCTGGTCACGCTCGACCGTGACTCCGGCGTCGACCTCGCCGACGCGGTCACCGCGGCCACCGCGCTGCCCGGTGTGGTCCCCACGCCGAACATCAACGGAAGGCGCTACATCAACGGTGGCGTGCGCTCCGCCGACAACGCCGACCTCGCCGCGGGCTATGCGAACGTCGTGGTGGTCGCGCCGTTCAGCGTGCGCGACGCGCCCCTGGCGGACGGCCAGTTCGAGGGCCTGCGCCGGTTTCCGGGGACGGAGCTGAACGACCAGGTCGAGCAGCTCCGCGAGCAGGGCAGCCACGTCGAGGTGATCGCACCGGACGCCGACTCCCGGGCCGCGATGGGCGTCAACCAGATGGATCCGGCGACCCGGATCCCCTCCGCCCGCGCGGGCTTCGCCCAAGGCCGGCGCGAAGGGGCCCGCCTGACGTTGCGCTAGTCCCGAGACGCGATTCGGGGCCGCGGGTGCACCCCCGCGGCCCCGAATGCCGTGCCTCGTCGCTCAGGACATGCCGTCGACGACCGACCTGGAGACGCCGGTCTGCGCGGCCACCGTGGTGGTCCTGGTGAGGGTGTCGCCCGCGTCGGCGGTGGTGTCCGCCCGCTGCCCATCTTCTGGGACGCCCTCCATCTCGGAGGCGGCGTTGTTCACGACGCTCTCGGCGGCCAGCACGGCCGCGGTGCGGGTGCTGCCGCGGCCCGACCCCGGGGGCGGGATCGGTGAGCGCTGGGGCGTGAGGTTGGCGAAGCGCAGGAGGTCCTGGGTGCGCTCGATGCGGCGGCGGCTGAGGTACGCGCCCGGGGTGACCCCGAACTCCCGCACGAAGTGCGACTTCGACATGAGCGCGGCGGCCGCCATGTCCTCGAGCCGCAGCCCGGCGTCGGTGAACTCCCGGTCGATGAGGTCCCGGGCCCGGCGCAGATGCACGGCGGCGTCTTCCCGGCGTTGGGCGGCCATCGGCCTACCGCTGCTTCAGCAGGTCGGCAAGGCGGCCGGTCACCAGGTGGGCGATGTCGCCGCCGGAGTCCATGGCCGCGTCCAGCAGCATCGGCAGCGAGGTGCCCAGCACCGGCACGTCCGCCGGGTCGTCGGCCAGGTAGAGGGCGGTGTACGCCCCGATCTGCTCGGAGTGCAGCCGCCGGCACACGATCCAGTGCACGCGCTGCGCGTCTATATCGGCCGCCGAGGCCAGCCATCGGCCGTCGGGCAGCTCGATCAGCGTCATCATCTCGTCGACGCCCCGGAGCCCCTGGATGTGGGTCCGGGCGGCGGCCGGGATCAGGCGCCAGGCGCCGTCGAACAGCGTGGCCGAGCCGACCCGGCCGTACAGCGCCAGCACCTCCGCCGGCACGAACTCGGCCCCGCTGTCCGATTCGGCCGCCGGCGGCGTGGTGGGGTGCTCGCGCACGAGGCGGTCGAACACCGCGTCGAACTCGAAGGGGGCCTCGGCCACGTACCAGCCGGCGATCGGGCGCAGTGCGCCGTCGTCGTCCTGGGCGACGCCGACGAGCCCGCCGTGCAGCGCGATCGCGTAGTTGTCGCCGGAGGACTGATCGTTGACATTGACGATGATGCGGGACAGCGTGGCGGGGACCCGCTTGCTGGTGATGCCCGGGCCCTCGTAGGCGGCGCGCGGGGCCGGGGTCACGTCGCGGGGCTCGCCGATGGGCAGCTCCAACATCGGGTTCGGCCGGTCGGTGCGGGCGCCGGTGAGGTACGGATAGAAGCGCGTGATCCAACCTGTGATCTTGTCGCCGCCATAGGCGTCGGCGGGGTTGTAGATGCGCCGCCAGAAGTCGGCGTCCGGGGTGCCGGCCGCGGCGCGGACGAACTCGTCGGCGATCGGGGCCAGGGAGCGGCACCACTGCTCCAGGCCGAATCTCTCGATCCCGTCGACGCGCGCCCGGATGCGTTGCCAGTCCTCGACGGTACCGTCCAGCGTCACCGACGGGATGCCGCAGACGGCCAGGGACAACAGCGTGAAGTACGGCGAGTAGGCGTCCAGCAGCACGATCCGCCCGACCGTGCGCTCCACGTCCGTGCTCGTCGAGAAGTCGCACGCGAACAGCTCGTCGTCGTCGACCTCCGCGGCCAGCAGCTTCCCGAACGACTCGGTCAGGTCCGCCCACCCGTCGGCGTCCCGCGGCAATTCCCCGTCGACGGTGATCGTGAGCCGCTTACGGCCCTCGTGCCGGACCAGCCGCGGCCGCAACTCCTCGGCGTGCAGCCGAATGTGCTGGGCGACGCCCTGGGCGATCGTCAGCCACACCGCGTCCGGCGTCAGGACCAGCGGCCGGTGCTCGGCGAATGCCCGCGCGACCGCGCCGAGCAGCGGGTGCACCCCGTCCGGCTCCAGCACCGCCCGCAGCGGGTCCCCGCCGAACGCGAACGCCTCGGGGAACAGCCCACCGGCCGGTCGTGTCGGCAGCGGGCCGGCCGCGGGCGTGACGTCGTCGACCGCGAAGCTCACCATGCCCGGGACCCTACTAGGCGACGGGCGATCGGCCTACCGCTGCGGCAGCAGGTCGGCGAGGCGGGCGGTCTCCAGGTGGGCGATGTCGCCGCCGGAGTCCATGGCCGCGTCCAGCACCATCGCGAGCGAGGTGCCCAGGACCGGCACGTCCGCCGGGTCGTCGGCCAGGAAGTAGGCGGTGTACGTCCAGTTGTAGGGCGTGACCTCCTCGGACCGCACCCGGCACACGATCCAGTGCATCCTCATCGCGGTGTAGTCGACTGCCAGGGCCAGCCAGCGGCCGTCGGGCAGCTCGATCAGCGTCCGGGCCGTCCAGTCATCGGCGATGTCCTCGATGCGGCGCCACTCGGCCGCCGGGACCAGGTGCCAGGCGCCGTCGAACAGGGTGGCCGAGCCGACCCGGCCGTACAGCGCCAGCAAGTCCGCCGGGCCGCCCTCCTCCCGGTGTTCGGCTTCGTCCGACGGCGGCGTCGTGGTGTGCTCGCGCACGAGGCGGTCCAGCACGGCGTCGATCTCGACGGGGGCCGGGGCCACGTACCAGCCGGCGATCGGACGCAGGGCGCCGTCCGGGTCCTGGGCGACGCCGATGAGGCCGGCGTGCAGGGCGACCGCGTAGTTGTCGCCGGAGGACTGATCGTTGACATTGACGATCACGCGGGACAGCGTCGCCGGGACCGAGTCGCTGGAGATGCCCGGGCCCCAGTAGACGCCGTCGGGGGTCGGGGTCACGTCGCGGGGCTCGCCGATGGGCAGCTCCAACATCGGGTTCGGCCGGTCGGTGCGGGCGCCGGTGAGGTACGGATAGAAGCGCGTGATCCAACCTGTGATCTTGTCGCCGCCGTAGGCGTCGGCGGGGTTGTAGATGCGCCGCCAGAAATCGGCGTCGGGGGTGCCGGCCGCGGCGCGGACGAACTCGTCGGCGATCGGGGCCAGGGAGCGGCACCATTGCTCCAGGCCGAATCCGGCGACCGCGTCGATGCGCGCCCGGATGCGTCGCCAGTCCTCGACGGTACCGTCCAGCGTCAGCGACGGGATGCCGCAGACGGTCGTGACCCACAGGGCGAAGTACGGCGAGTAGGCGTCCAGCAGCACGATCCGCCCGGCCGTCCGCTCCACGTCCGTGCTCGTCGAGAAGTCGCACGCGAACAGCTCGTCGTCGACCTCCGCGGCCAGCAGCTTCCCGAACGACTCGGTCAGGTCCGCCCACCCGTCGGCGTCCCGCGGCAATTCCCCGTCGACGGTGATCGTGAGCCGCTTACGGCCCTCGTGCCGGACCAGCCGCGGCCGCAACTCCTCGGCGTGCAGCCGAATGTGCTGGGCGACGCCCTGGGCGATCGTCAGCCACACCGCGTCGGGCGACAGCACGAGCGGCCGGTGCTCGGCGAAGGCCCGCGCGACCGCGCCGAGCAGCGGGTGCACCCCGTCCGGCTCCAGCACCGCCCGCGCCGGGTCGCCGCCGAACGCGAGCGCGTCCGGGAACAGCCCGCCGGCCGGGCGCGTCGGCAGCGGCTCGGCGGCGGGCGTGACGTCATCGACGGCGAAGGTCATCATGCCCGGGGACCCTACTCGGCGACGGGCGATCAGTGGGGGTACATGCGCGGGACGCGGGCGCTGAGCAGCTCGTCGCGGAAGGCCTGGATGCGGGTGATGACCTGGCGGCGGCCGATGGTGTTCTCGATGCGGTCGAGGTAGAGGCAGCGGGCCGCCAGCTTGTCCAGGTCGACGGTGAAGTAGATGGCCATGAGCGGGTTCACGAACAGATCCCCCCGCTCGGTACGGCTGGTGAAGCGCACATCCCCGAAGGCGCCCGCCGTCGCGGCGGCGATCTGGCCCTGCACGATGCTCGGCCGGTCCGGCGTCGCGGCCTGGGCGTCGGCGACGGCGTCGCGGTAGAGCACCGCCTCGCGGCTCGTGCCCGGGATCGACAGGGCGCCCAGGTACGCGCCCTCGCGGTCCAGAGCGGCCAGGTTCTCCAGCACCTGCACGTGGTTGACGCCGTCGTGGGCGTCGATGCCGAAGCCGAGGCACGTGACCAGCTTGATCGGCACGTCCAGCGCGGTCACCGCGGCCACGCTCGTGAGGTCCTCGACCGGCGTGCCGAGGTCGCTCTCGTCGCCGCGCAGGAGGATGTCGGTGCCGCCGTCGACCAGGACCACGGCGTCGAGGTTCAGGTGCTCGACGAGGTGCCGGTACGCCGCGCGCAGGGGCTGGACGCCGAGCGGCGGGAAGGTGTAAACGGTCGGCGGCAGTTCGTGGGCCTCCAGCCAGCGGGCGAGCGTACGCTCGGGGAAGTACCAGTCCGGGCTGCCCGTGCCGGGGCGCACCGCCGCGACGTGCTCGGCCAGCCAGGCGTCGCGGTCGATCAGTTCGAGCTCCGAGAACGACAGGCTCGCCAGGTGGACCTCCGCGCCGGTCTCGCGCAGGGCGAGCGCGAGTGGGAGCCCGGCGTACACGTCGAATCCCCCGCCCGCGCCGGCGACGAGGATGCGGCGCGCCGGGGCCAGCGCGGCGAAGATCGGCGGGACGGACAACGAAAATGTCACCGCCGCAAAATAGTCGGGCCGTGCTTGTCGTTCGGGGTGGGTCCGGTTCGTAGCGATGGTGGGAGCCCCCGCGCCGAGCGGGCCGACACAAGGAGAACCCGATGACCGCGACCTACACCTTCGACGTCTTCACCAGCCTCGACGGCTTCGGCACGACCAGCGGCGACTGGGGCGGCTACTGGGGCAAGCAGGGCCCCGAGCTGCTCGAGCACCGCCTCGGCCTGTACCGCGAGGAGCAGCACATGGTCTTCGGCGCGCAGACCTACCGGGCGTTCGCGCAGATGCTGGCCGAGAGCACCGAGGACGCCGACGTCCGCGACCCGTGGGTCACCCGGATGCGCAACCTGCCGGCGACGGTGGTCTCCTCGACCCTGCAGGGCCCGCTGGACTGGCCGGACGCGACGGTCGCGCGCGGCGACGGCGTCGACATCGTCCGGTGGCTCAAGGAGGAGTCGGAGGTGCCGCTGCGCTCGCACGGCAGCCTGTCGCTGAACCGGGCGCTGATGGCCGCCGGGCTGGTCGACTTCGTCCAGGTCACCGTGTTCCCGGTGATCACCGGCCGGACCGGGACCGAGCCGATCTTCGCGGGCGCGGCCGACTTCGACCTCGAGCTCGTCGAGAGCCGGACCCTCGACGGCCGCACCCAGGAGCTCACCTACCGCCCGACCCTGCACTGAGCCTCAACAAGCGCATGACTCGGGTACGTCGTGGTGCGGACCGCTGCTCCCGCCAGACACCGCTCGGCGCTGCGCGCCGACGCTGCCAGGTCCGCCGATGGTCACCCGGGCCAGATAGCAGTCCCCCCGACGCGCTCAGGCGTTGACGGCGTGCGCCTGGACCCATTCGGCGGCGGCGGGCTCGGGCATGGGCTTGGCGTAGAGGTACCCCTGCCCGAACCGGCATCCCATGTCGCGCAGCAGCTCGTCGTCGGCCGGCGCCTCGACACCCTCCGCGACGACGCTCATCTGCAGGATGGCCGCGAGCTGCACGATGCCCCGCACGAGCGCCAGCTGCTTGTCCGACACCGCGATCGTGTCCACGAACGACTTGTCGAGCTTGAGCGTGTCGACGGGGACGCGGTGCAGGTAGGACAGGGACGAGTACCCGGTGCCGAAGTCGTCGATCGAGATCTTGACGCCGGCCGCGCGCAGGCGGGAGATGTCCGAGGTGATCTCGTCGGACTCGCCCAGCAGGAGGCTCTCGGTGATCTCCAGGTACAGGCGCTCGGCCGCGAGACCGTGGCGCGACAGGGTGGCGAGCACGAGGTCGACGAAGCCCGTGGTGCGGAACTGGCGCACGGAGACGTTGACGGAGACGTACACCTCGGGCCAACCGGCCACCGTCTGCACGGCGCGGTCCAGGACCCACGCGCCGAGCCGCACGATCGCGCCGGTCTCCTCGGCCAGCTCGATGAACTGGATCGGCGGGATCATCCCGCGCTGCGGGTGGTGCCAGCGCACGAGGGCCTCGAAGCCGGCGGTGCGCCCGGAGGAGAGCTCCACGATCGGCTGGAAGTGCAGCAGGAACTGGCCCGCCTCGATGGCGCCCTCGAGCTGGCCGCGCAGCTGGCGGCGCGCGGCGACCTGGGCGTGCAGCTCGGCCTCGTAGCGCCGCCAGCGGCCCTTGCCCTCCCGCTTCGCCGCGAGCATCGCGATCCGCGCCTGCTCGAGGTCGGAGCCGACGCCGATGCTCGCGGTCACGCGCAGCACGCTGCCGTCGATGACGAACGGGCCCCCGAACGCGTCCAGCACCCGTTCCGCCAGGGCGTCGTCCGGTACCGTCACAGCAAATTCATCGGCATTGAGCCTGGACAGCGTCTCGTCGCCGGCCACGCCCCGCAGCCGCTCGGCCACGGCCACCAGCAGCTGATCGCCGACCTCCTGCCCCATGGCATCGTTGACGGCCCCGAAGTCGTCGAGGTTGAGCACGAGAACCGTCGCCGGGCGCTCGTGCAGCGCGTCGGTGAAGCGCAGGCGGTTGCCGAGGCCGGTGAGCGGGTCGAGGTACAGCCGCTCCAGCCGGTTGATCTCGGTGTTCAGCGCGATCCGGTCCAGCATGCTCGCGGCCTGCCCGGCCAGCACCGGCACGGCCTCCTGCAGGTCGAGCAGCACCGGCTCGGCCGCGGCGACGTAGAGCTCCCCCAGCTCCCGGTCGCCGACGGACAGCCGCGCGCACAACGCGAGCTCGAAGCCGCGCAGCCCGGCCTGCTCCGCCGCGGGCAGCTCGCGCACGTAGGCGATGCCGATCGCTCGCTCCGCCCGCGCGTCCAGGCTGAGCACGACCCGATGCGGGGTGCCGGCCGCCAGCAGGCGCTCCACGGCCCGGTGCACCACCGCGCGCACCGCGGACTCGTCGGCGGTGCTGAGCAGCTCCTCGCAGGCGCGGCGCAGCTCCCGCTCGCGGGCCGTACTGAGCCGCAGGCCGGCCACGACGATCGACATCCGGCCGAGCGCGAGCACGACCAGGACGCCGGAGACGACGGCCACGACGAGCCCGTCGCGCACGGGCCCGGTCACCGCCTGGATGAACAGCACCGCCGGCGCGATCAGCGAGGCCAGACCCAGAACCGCGCGACGGTACTGCACGATCGCGCGCTTGGCGATGCGCGGCTCGGTCAGCCGGGTCATCGACGGGTCCAGCGCCGCCGCCCCTCCGGCGAGGAAGAACGCGACCCACAGCAGGTCCACGGCGGAGCCGACGGACCAGCCCGCGGCCAGCCGCAGCAGTGCGAACACGGTGTCGCCGGCCACCAGCGAGCCGGCCGACACCAGCAGCAGGGCGACCGAGCGGCTGCGCGGCACCGTCAGGACCAGCCGCGCCAGCAGCGCGAGGGTCGCGAGGTCGACCAGGGGGTACGCGACCGACACCGCCTTGGCCGCCGCGCCGAACTCGTCGTGGTGCAGGTTCGGGTTGATGAGGTACACCCAGGAAAGAAACCCGGCGGCGGTGGTCAGGATCGCGGCGTCGAGCGCGCCGGCCCGGTCCCGCACGGCCGTGCCCTCGCGGCTGAGCCCCCAGAGGGCGGCCACCAGCCCGGGCATGACGACGAGGATGTTCCAGGCGTCGGCGATCGACGGGAAGCCGGGCGAGGCCAGGCTCAGGATCGAGCCGGCGAGGAACGTGACGTACGTGAGCCCGAGCAGCCGCCAGGGCCAGCGGCGCCGCGGCCGGTTCCGGCGCACGCCCAGCAGCACCGCGGTCACGGTCGTCGCGGTGACCGCGATCCAGACGAGGCCGATGGCGCTGTCGGGGAGCACGAGGTACAGGGCGATCAGCACCAGCGACCACGCGCCGTACCCGACCATCCGCGCCCCCTCCGCCCCGGCTATTCGGTTACGGGCCGCGGTTGTTTAGGGTGATCCGATGGATTCGTCTTCCGTCGAGCCGTTGTCCATCGGGGTGCAGATCGGGCTGCGGGTGCCGGCCATTCTCGTGGCGCTCGCCGGCGTGCTCGTCGCGCTGCTCATGATCCGGCGGCTGGGGGTGCTCAGCGGGCTGCTGGGGGCGGCCGGGAGCCTGGTGATCGCGGCCGACCAGGCGGCGAACATCGTGTGGATTCTGCACCTGCGCTCGCTGACGTCGGGCGGGGATCTCGACATCGACACCTTCAACACGGCGAACAACGCGTACACGATCGCGGACGTCGTGCTCATCACGATCGGGGTGGCGCTGGTGGTGGCGTCCTTCGCCGTGCGCCGGCCGGACGGGACTGCCGCTGCCGGTCTCGGTGCGGGTCCGGCTCCTGCTCCCTATTTCGGTCCGCCCGTGCCGCCTGCTCCTCCCGTGCCACCTGCCTCATAAATGCCGCGAATCAGAAACTGTCATACCCCCCTCGTAGACTCCCGGCAGCACCTTGGGAAGGGGGCGGGATGACGACCGACGGCGACACCTGGCAGCGCCCCATCCCGGATGCCCGCCGCCTGCGCATCGACATCGCCGTCGGTGTGATCGTGGCCGCGATGGCCCTGCTGAACCTGACCCTCACCCGCAGCACCGGCTCCTACTTCGGCCACCCGCCGGCCCTGCCCGAGCAGATCGTCTGGGCCCTGCTGTGCACCCTGCCGCTGTGCTGGCGCCGCCACTGGCCCGACGCCGTGGCGCTGGTCATCTCCATCGCCTTCATCTGCGGCCAGACCCGCCACGCCCCCGAGCAGCAGCTCACCACCGGCGCCCTGTTCGCGGCCATCTACACCCTGGGCGCCTGGGGCCGGGACCATCGCCGCTCGAGGTGGCTGCGCTCCGGCATCATCGCCGGGATGTTCATCTGGCTGGGCATCTCCTACCTGATCGCCCTGCCCCACCTGTCCGCGGCCGAGTTCGTCAAGGCCGACGGCCCGGTGTCGCCGATCCTGGCCGCCCTCATCAACGGCGTGCTCGTCAACGTCCTCTACTTCGGCTTCGCCTACTACTTCGGCGAGATCGCCTGGACCGCCGAGCGCCGCCGCCAGCTGGTCGAGGCCCAGGCCGCCGAGCTCGTGGCGGCCCACGAGGAGGAGGCCGCCCGCACGGTCCTGCACGAGCGCCTGCGCATCGCCCGCGAGCTCCACGACGTCGTGGCCCACCACGTGTCGGTGATGGGCGTGCAGGCCTCGGCCGCCCGCCGCGTCTTCGACCGCAACCCGCCGAAGGCGAAGGAGGCCCTGGCCGCGGTGGAGCAGAGCGCCCGCACGGCGGTGGACGAGCTCCACCGCATGCTGGCCTCCTACGCCACACCGACCCAGCACCCACTCCAACCACCACCTCTGGCGCGCCCGCACCCACGCCCAGCTCGCCCGATTCCGCAGTCGGCCCGCCTGGATCCGCATCCGACTCGCCCACCGGTTCGGGCACCGCTCCCTCATCCGCCACGCCCGTCTCACTTCCCACTCAAGCCTCGGGCCCGGACATCTCCCCACCGGGCGGCGCCCCGGACTCCTCCCCCGCGACCGCCCCGGCCGCCGTCGGCCTCCACCGCCTCCCGGAGCTGCTCGACTCGGTCCGCCACGCCGGCCTGGAGACCTCGCTGGGCGTCTTCGGCAACGAGATCGACCTGCCGGAGTCGCTGTCCCTGGCCGGCTACCGAATCGTCCAGGAGGCGGCGACAAACACCCTGAAGCACGCGGACGCCACGAAACTGGACGTGCGAATCCGCTTCCACGCCGACGAACTCGAACTCGACATCGCCGACGACGGCCGCGGCTCAACCCGCCGGACGACCGGCGGCCTGGGCCTGATCGGCATGCGGGAGCGCGTCGCCGCCCACGAGGGCACCCTGGAGACCGGCCCGCGCACGAGCGGCCCCGGCTTCCGCGTACGCGCCCGCTTCCCCCTCCACCGCCCCGCCCCGGCCGCCACCGCGCCCGCCTGACCGCTCGCGCACCCAGCCGGCCCCGCCGCCGCAGCACTCGAGCGCAATCGGCCCCGCCGCCAGACCACGCTGCCGGGGTTGCCCCCGCCGCCAGACCACGCTGTCGGGGTTGGCCCCGCCGCCACAGCACTCGGGCACCGGTCGACCCCGCCGCGAGACCCACTCCGACGGGGCCGCCCCCGCTTGCCAGACGACCCGGGCACCGCCCGATCGGGCTGCCTCGGCGGTCAGTGCGTCGCCGGCGTCCGTGAGATCCGCTCCGGCCGCGGCATCGGACCCGCCGGCGCCCGAGCCCCAAGACGAGGCCGGGCGCCGCGAACGGCGTCGCCATCCGCCCAGCTCCCGCTCGCGTCGCGGCGCGTGAACCGCGGCCGCGGACACCCCGGCCGCCCAAGCCCGCAACACGAGGCCAGGCGCCGCGAACGGCGTCGCCATCCGCCCAGCTCCCGCTCGCGGCGCGGCGCGTGAACCGCGGCCGCGGACACCGGCGACCACCCAAGCCCGCAACACGAGGCCAGGCGCCGCGAACGGCGTCGCCATCCGCCCAGCTCCCGCTCGCGGCGCGGCGCGTGAACCGCGGCCGCGGACACCGCCGTAAGACGCGGCCGGGCGCCGCGAAGGGCGTGGCTATCCGTCCAGTTCTCGCTTGCGGCGCAGCAGTGCGGCCCGCCGGGTCAGGCCGCGCCGCAGGTTGGCGAGCGCCGCGAGGAGCAGGACCGCGACGATGAGGAGGGCCACCGGGCGGGCCGCGATCACGGCCACGGGGACGGCGACCGCCACCGTCGCGGCCAGGCCGAGCCAGGCCGCCACCACGCGGTCGAGGGCGAAGAGCGGGAGCCGGCGCGTGAGGACCCAGACGGCGTAGGCGACCCAGGCCAGGCCGACCGCGATCATCGCGCCGAACGCGGCCTGAGTGCGGGTCGGCAGGGCCGGTTCGGTGGCCCACAACAGGCCGGTGAGCAGGGACATCGCGGCGCCGGCGAGGAGTACGGCTACCACGGCCAGGCGGCGGCGCAGTGACAGGCGGCCGGAGAGGCGGGTGAGCATGTCGTCGGGGGTCACCAGGAGTATCCCTTCTGCACGAGGGCGTCCCGCAGCAGGCGGCGGGCTCGGTTCAGGCGGGACTTGACCGTCCCGATCGGTACGGCGCAGATCTCCGCGCAGGTCTCCAAGGACAGGTCCTGCAGGTAGAACAGGATCAGGATCTCGCGCTCGCGTGGCGGCAGGGCCGAGAGCGCCCCGGCCAGCTCGGCGCGGTCCAGCACCTCCGCGACGGCGTCGGGCGACGCGACGTCGGACAGTGGTTCCTCCGGGCGGGCGTACTCCTCGCGCAGCCGGTTCGTCACCGCGCGCCGCGCGATCGTGAACAACCACGGGGTGAAGCGGGCCGGGTCGCGCAGGCGCGGCAGGCCCCGCAGCACGGCCACCCACACCTCCTGCGCCACGTCGTCGGTGACGGCCGGCGGGAGCATCCGCCGCACGTACGACCAGATCGGGTCATGCCAGGCCCGCACCAGCTCGGCGAAGGCGTCGCGCTCGCCGAGCTGGCAGCGGACGACCAGGCGTTCATCGGTCATCACTGCCTCCTCACCCAGCACAGTCGGGACCCAGGGTCGCCAGGTTCACGCCGGTCGGCGCGATTCGCGGTGCCACGAGCAACGCACGGGTCTCAGTCTGCGCAACATCGCGCCCGGATCGTGGAATGACGGCCCGTTCGAGCCCGGATCGCCGCAGGAGCACACTGGGCGGTGGCCGCCGACGACGAGCGGGCCGCGGCTGTGGCGCAAAGCGGCGGCCGGCGAGCCACGGCTGCGGCGCACGGCAGACGGCACAAAGCGGCGGCCGACGAGCCACGGCTGCGGCGCAAGACAGAGGCGGCCGACGTGCGCGCCAAGGTCGGCCGGTCTCGGCCGGGGTGCGGGAAACCCGTAGCAACTGTGCGGCTTAGGGCGGTCACCCGAGCCCGCCGCTGCGGCGACGCTGGGACGTCGGTCGCGGCGAAGGGAGCGCAATGCGCGGCAGGAGCCCGTTGTGGGCGCGGCTGTGCCTGATCGCCGGTGCGCTGCTCCTCACGGTCAGCGCCGGCTCGCTCGTCGGCGGCAGCATCCTGCTGGCGCACTACGGTGGCCAGGTCACCCACCCCGGCGGCCTCGGCTCGGCGGCGGCCGGTCACGACATCGACGGACCGCTCGACCTGCTGCTCGTGGGCATCGACGAGCGCGACGGCAACGCGGCGATGGGTGCGCGAGCCGACTCGATCATCATCGCCCACGTGCCGGCGAGCCACGACATGGTGTACCTGACGAGCATCCCCCGCGACACGCGGGTCGTGATCCCGGCGGACGCCCGCACCCAGTACCGCGGCGGCACCGACAAGATCAATGCCGCCTTCGAGTTCGGCTACCAGCACGGCGGCGGCCGCGACGAGGGGCTGACGCTGCTCGCCGAGACGGTCAGCGGCCTCGCCGGGGGCCTGAAGTTCAGCGGGGCCGCGATCGTCAACTTCGACGGGTTCAAGGACCTCGTCGACGCGCTCGGCGGCGTGCACATGTGCGTGGACGAGCGCACCACGTCGATCCACACCGGATGGAACACGCGGACCGGGCAGGAGGGGGAGCCGTACAACTTCAACGCCGCCGGCATCCCGACCACCCTGAAGCCGAACATGCGCCCGCAGGTGTACGAGCCCGGCTGCTCGGACATGGCCAGCTGGCAGGCCCTCGACTACGTGCGGCAGCGCGACAAGCTCGCGGACAACGACGGCGACTACGGCCGGCAGCGCCACCAGCAGCAGTTCATCAAGGCGATGCTCACCAAGGCCACCAGCGCCGGCGTCCTCACCAACCCGCAGAAGGTCGACCACATGCTCAACTCGATCGGCAAGGCGGTCTCGTTCTACAACAACGACATACCGCTCGCCGACTGGATCCTCACGCTGCACGGCATCACGCCGGAGCACCTGGTGACCCTGAAGGCCAACGGCGGCCACTTCAACAGCGAGGTCGTCGACGGCCAGTCGTACGAGGTCCTGGACGCCACCACCAAGGCGCTCCTCGCCGCCATCGGCCAGGACCGGGTCGCCGAGTTCGTCGCCGCCCACCCCGAGCTCGTCGGCGACGCCCCGGGCACCGCGTGAGCGCGAAGGTCTCCCGGCGCTCGCTGCTGCTCGCCCTGGGCGGGATCGGGCTGCTGGCCGGGTGCGGCGAGGACCACGCGAGCTGGCACGGCGGCGACATACCCGGCGACTCGCGCCCGGGCGACGCCGCCTCGCCGGACCCGTCCGGTTCGCCGCTGGTCATCCCGCCGGCGAACCCGCCGACGCCCGGGGTGTGCCCGTCGCCGGGTGGGCTCGGGCCCAAGGGCCCGCAGTACACCCTCCCCTGCCACGGCACCGAGATCGCCCTCACCGTGGACGACGGGCCCGACCCCGCCTACACCCCGAGGATGCTGGCGCTGCTCGCCCAGCAGGGGATCCGCGCCACGTTCTGCATGATCGGCCGCAGCGCCGCCGCGCACCCCGACCTCGTCCGGCGGGTCCTCGACGGCGGCCACCACATCGCCAACCACACGTTCAGCCACCCGATGAACATCGCGAAGCTGCCGGCGAGCGCGGTGCGCGCCGAGATGGCGAAGGCCACCGACGCGATCGCCAAGGCGTCGGGCAACGGATACCGGCCGACGCTGTTCCGCGCTCCCGGCGGCGCCTGGTCCCAGACCGTGCTGGCGCAGTGCGGCACCCAGGGACTGCGCGCGCTGGACTGGACCGTGGACCCGCGCGACTGGAGCCGCCCCGGCGTCCAGCACATCGTGTCCACGATCCTGAAGCAGACCCATCCGGGCTCGATCATTCTCGAGCACGACGGCGGCGGCAATCGCGAGCAGACTCTCACCGCGCTGGGTGTCGTCCTGCCCCGGCTCCGTGACGCTGGGTATACCTTCGCCCAGCCGTGAGGGGGACGTGCGGCCGGCACCGGCGTGCCGGCCGCACCTTTCCCGGAAGTGGCGACGGCTAGAAGTGGAAGTCCTGCGTCGTCACTTTGCCCGAGCCCATCGACGCGATAGCCGGCGCCCCGACCGACATCATCACGGCGAGCAGCGCGGCGGCCGCGATCCGGACCAGCTTGCGTTGCACGTGTACCTCCTTCTCGTGTGCGTTGCCGAGCCCGCAGCGTGCGACGCCCCGCTTAGCGGCGAGTTGGAGGCCACTTGCAGCGGACCTGGCGCCGTGCCCCGGCCGGGGTCTCACCCGTCCGCCAGGTCGCGGCACTCGCCCCGGTCGTAGGGCAGGCCCACCTCGCGGAAGGCCCGGTTGACGGCGCCGAGGCCCGGCGTCCACACCTCGTCGTTGTCGGCGAGGGCCGTGAGGAAGCGACGCTGGACCGGCGACAGCGGGCCGGGCTCGCGGCCGGCGAAGAATGGCCGCAGGAACGGTCCGACGTCGAAGGCGGCCGTGTGACGGCTCGCGACGGGCGCGACGGCAAGGGCCGCGGGCAGCAGGCGTTGCGGGTCATCGGTGCGCGCCGTCGCGGCGGCGATGAGGGTGAACCGGATGTGCTGGTCGAACTGCGGCGGAGGCTCGGCGAACCAGGTCTCCGGGGCCAGCGGGTCGGCCAGCGCCGCGAGGATCTCGTCGAGGGCGGCCGGGTCGTCGGCCAGGGCGGGCGCCAGCGCGGCGCAGGCCCGCACGCCCGGGTGCGGATCACGCAGATGGGCGCGGGGCGCGCCGCCGACCTCGCCGATGGCCAGGACCATGGCGGCGCGCTCGTCCGGGCCGGCCTCGGCCACCCGCGCCGCGAGCTGCCGCTCCAGCGGGGCCGGATCGGCCAGGCCCGCGCCGCAGGCGGCGACGGCGCGGGCCGCCTGCACACGCACCGCCGATGCCGGATCGGACAGGGCGGCGACGGCCACGGTGAGCAGGAGCGGCGTCACCTCCCGGCAGCCCAGCACACCGCGGCGGAAGAGCGCGTAGGACAGCGGGCTGTCGGCGTACACCTCCGAATAGTCGTCTCCGGACGCCAGCACCGCGGCCAGGGCGGCGTCCGCGTCGAACCCGGGCGGCGGGGCCAACGCGTCGCGCCACGCGTCGAGCCAGGCGTCGGAGTACGACCGGCCGGCCGTGGCCACGTCGGCGAGGAAGTCGACCAGGCCGGCGCGCAGGTCCGCGTTCGCGGCGCCGGACAGCCGCGGATCGTGCACCAACCCGGCGACCGTGGCGGCGGCCGGGGCGGTGGCGGTCAGCGGTATGCCCTGGTGGATCACCTTGTTCCGCAGGTGCCCGAGCGCCGCACGCCGGCGGTCCGCGTCGGCGCCGACCAGCGCCGCCAGGTGTCCGGGTGTGTCCACGGCCCGCCCCAGGGCATGAAACAGCGTGGCGAACCGGTCCGCGTCGGCCTCGATCACGGCGCGAGCCTAGCTGTCCGCCGCCTGCATCGATTCGTCCTGGTCGAGGGCGGTCACGGTCAGGCCGAGCTGTTCGGCGATCACCGCGAGCGACCCGTCGATCAGCTGCAGGTCGCGCAGGGCCAGCTGCGGCGCCGCGGTGTCGGGCAGGGGCAGGGCCGCGGCGAGGGCGGCGAAGCGCGACGCCGAGCGCACGTACGAGCCCGGCGAGTCCCGCCGCAGCGCGGCGACGAGCGCCTCGATCGAGGCCTGCAGCGTGTCCGCCGCGAGCCGCAGGGCCTCCGGCGGCAGGGCGGCGGGAGTCGCGTCGGCCAGGAGGTTGCGGGCGTAGTTGCGCGAGGCCGAGAGGCTGTTGGCGAACAGGATGCGCGCCGACGGGACCGGCAGCAGCGGCACGCCGAGCGCCGCCAGGGTCGCCGTCAGCGCCTGGTAGGCGGCGTCCAGGCGGCGCACCTCGGCCCGCAGGTCGGAGCCGGTGTCGAGGACCCGCGGGTCGGAGCCGGTGCCGAGGACCCGCGGGTCGGAGCCGGTGTCGAGAACCCGCGGGTCGGAGCCGGTGCCGAGGACCCGCGCGTCGGAGCCGGCGCCGAGGACCCGCGCGTCGGAGCCGGTGCCGAGGAGCTGCCGCACCGCGGAGTCGACCACGGCGGACAGCGCGGTCAGGTACTCGCGCGTCGCGACCCGCACGACCCGGCCGGTGCGCAGGGGCATTACGGCGAGCACGGTGAGCAGCGCCACCGCGGCGCCGATGGCCGTCTCGCCGAGGCGCAGCAGGAGCAGGTCGTCGGAGTACTCCCCCAGCTCGACGTAGAGCTGGGAGACCGCGATCGTCACGGCCATGACGAACCACGCGTAGCTGGAGCGCATCAGGTAGAGGCCGAGGAACAGCGCCGCCACGATGACCGCCAGGGCGGCGTACACGTGCGGGCCGATCGCGTGCGCGAGCAGGGCGCCGACGAGGACGCCAGCCACGGTGCCGATCACGCGTAACGAGCCCTTGCGCAGCTGCTCGCCGGCGTTGTGCGCGCCCATGAACGTGACGAAGGCGGCGATGACGGCCCAGTACCACCGCCGATGGTCGACCGCGTAGCCCAGGACGAGCGCGACGGTCGCGGCCACGGCCATCTGCCCGGCGACCCGCACGTTCGGGGGGATTCCGGAGCGGCCGAAGCGCCGGACGGTCTGCGGCTCCTCGGAGGCGGTCTGGCTGACCCCGGCCGAGCCCGGCAGGAAGCCGCCCGCGAGCTCGGCGGCGGCGGCGAAGAGCACGTCGGGCTCGTCGGAGGGGAGCCCGCGCAGGCCGTACAACGCCTCCGCCCCGGCGCGCAGACAGCCGCCGAACCGGTGCGCGACGATGCGCTGCGGCCCCTCGGGCAGCTCCTCCAGCACGGCGCGGCCGGCGGCGTCGGCGCGGGCGGCGTCGAGCTCGCCGACGGCCGCGAGCCCCTCCCGCACCAGGTCCCGCAGCGCGGGCGGCAGGTCGGCGCCGGCGAGGGTGACGGCGAAGCGGGCCAGGTTGGTGACGGCGAGCTCGAGGTCGAACAGGCGCTGGTGCACGATGCCGGGGCTGGTCCCGGCCGGCAGCGCGCCGGGGCGCTCGAGGTAGGCGTCGGCCATGAGCGCGGCCTCGTTGAACGCCAGGGTGCGCCGGCGCAGGCGCCGGACGAGCCGCTCCCGGCGGCGGGGGGCCGGGGACTCGGTGAGCGCGAGCGCGGCGGCGGCCACCGCGCGGGAGCGGGCGCCGAAGGAGCGGCGCAGCCGGGCCAGGGTGCGGTCGTTGCGGATGCGGAACAGAGTGAGCTGCAGGCCGACGGTGACGATGACGGCGAGGACGACCTCGACGGCCAGCCAGCCGAGGGACCGCAGCGTGATCACGCCGTGCAGGAAGAGCCCGAAGAAGGTACCGATGAACGCGAAGCTGCCCCCGAAGAAGCCGCGGGGGCCGAACCGCCGCAGGTAGGCGCCGCCGGTGAGCACGACGATCACGGCTACGAAGCCCCAGAGCTGGTACGGGGCCAGGGCCAGGCCGAGCGTCATGCCGCCGAGCACCGGGATCGGGATGAGCGCGAGGTTCAGCGCCTGCTGCCGCGGGGTGTCGAACATCGGCGCGGCGAACACGCCGCAGAGGGCGATGACCGCGCCGAGCATGAGCGGGACGACGGGCACCGGATCGTGCCGGGCCTGGACCAGCAGCCACTCGGCGGCCATGGCGGCGATCATGGTCACGGCGACCTGGGCCGCGAGGCGCACTCGGATTCCGCCCGGATCGTACGCCCGCAGGCGATCGATGAGCGGGTTCACCACCCGAACCTACCATCGCGGATCTTCACCGGAGCCAATGATTAGGTTAGCCTAACCTCGTGGATGAGGCGTTCTCGGCGGTCGTGCGGCGCAGCACCGAGGGTCGGCACCGCGAGGCCGAGCGGGCGGCGTTCCTCGGGGACCTCGTGCGCGGGCGGCTGCCGCTGGCCGCCTACACCGCGATGGTCGCCCAGCACCTGCACATCTATGCGGTACTGGAATCAGCCGCGACAGTCATGCGCGACGACCCGGTCGCGGCCGCGTTCATCCACGACGAACTGACACGGCGACCGGCGCTCGAGGCCGACCTGCACGCGCTGCTCGGCGACGGCTGGCGGGACCGGACGCCGCCGAGCCCCGCGACGCAGCGGTACACGGCCCGCCTCCGCGAGGTGTGTTTCGACTGGCCGGGCGGGTTCGTGGCGCACCACTACACGCGGTACCTCGGCGACCTCTCCGGCGGGCAGTACATCGCCGCCGCCGTGCGCGCGGGCTACGACACGACCGCGACGAGCTTCTACGCGTTCGACGGCCTCGGCCACCCGGCCGCGTTCAAGACCCGCTACCGCGAGGCCCTCGACGCCGCGCCGTGGACGGCCGCGGAGCGCACCCGGATCGTGGAGGAGATCCACATCGCGTACGAGCTCAACATCGCCGTCCTCGTGGACCTCGGCCGCGAGTACGCCGCGGACCAGGCCGCCTGACCGGATGAGGAGAGCCATGACACAGCCGTTCACCCCGGAGGTCGTCGAGGCCGTCAGCCGGCACATGAACGCCGACCACGCCGCCGACAGCCTGCTCATCGTGCGGGCGCTGGGTGGGCGGCCGTCGGCGACCGCGGCGGCGATGACCGGCCTGGACGGCGACGGGATCGACTTCACGGCCGTGGTCGACGGGGCCGAGGTGGCGGCCCGGGTGCCGTTCGGCCGCCCGCTGACCGAGCGCGCCGAGGTCCGCCCGGAGGTCGTGCGCCTGTACCGCGAGGCCTGCGAGGCCCTCGGGGTCGCCCCGCGCGCGAAGGAGTGACCTTCGACGGCTCGCGGCGCCGAGCGGTGGGCCGGCGAGGGCGAAGAAAACCGTGACGATCTCGCCGCCCGGTGGTTCGAGGCCACCGGCCGGTGGGTAGCGCTCGGGCGATGCCGCCTGGCCCGGGTCCGCCGCGCGCGGATGGGTGAGGTGCTGCTTCGGGAGGGCGGTGGTGGCAATGGGGCAGACCGCGCGTCTGGGCCGGATCGCCGGCATCCCGGTCGGCGTGCACTGGTCCGTCTTCGTGATCATGCTGCTGCTCGTGCAGGGGCTGGCGGTGGTGATCCTGCCCGGCGGCGCGCCGGGGCACGCGACGGCCGTGTACTGGGGCGTCGCGGTGCTCGTGGCGGTGGTGTTCCTCACCGCCCTGCTGGCCCATGAGCTCGGCCACTCGCTCGTCGCCCGGCACTACGGGGTGCGGGTCCGCGCCATCACCCTGTGGCTGCTCGGTGGCGTCTCGCAGCTGGACGGCGAGGCTCCGCACGCACGCGCCGACCTGCTGATCGCGCTCGCCGGGCCGCTGGTCAGCCTGGCCGGGGCCGGGGTGTTCGCCGCCGCGGCGGCGGTGGTGCGCGCTCTGGGCGGCGGTGCGCTGGCGGTGACCGGGCTGGTCTGGCTGACCGTCGTCAACGTCCTGCTCGGGCTGTTCAACCTGCTGCCCGGCGCGCCGCTGGACGGTGGCCGGGTCCTGGCCGCCGTCCTGTGGTGGGTCCGGGGCGACCGGGCGGCCGCCCGCCGCGCCTCGGCCCGCGCGGGGATCGTGCTCGGCGGCGTGCTGATCGCCGCGGGCTTCCTCCAGGTGCTGCTGACCGCCAACTTCCGCGGGTTGTGGCCGGTGTTGCTGGGCTGGTTCCTCGTCCTGGCCGCCCGGGCGGAGGCCGTCGACGCGGTCGTGCGCAACACGCTGGCCGGCGTTCGGGTCGGTGACGTCATGACGACCCCGGCCGTGTGCGGCTACACGAGCCAGTCCGTCGCCGACTTCGTCGCCACGGTGGCCCGCCGCCACCCGCACCGCACCTTCCCGGTCCTGGACCTCGACGGCCACGTGGCCGGCCTGGTCAGCCTCACCCGGCTGGTCAAGGTGCCCAGCGCCGACCGGGAACGGGTGCGGCTGGCCGACGTGTCGGCGCCGGTCGACCCCGCTCGCCTGCTGAACCCGGCCACGACGCTGGTCGACGCCGCCGCGGCGCTGCCGTCCGGCGGGCACCGGCTGGCGCCGGTCGTGACCGATGGCCGGCTGACCGGGATCGTGACCCACGGCGACGTGGCCCGCGCCACCGAGCTGGCCGAGCTGGGCATCGCGCCGCACCGCGACGGCCCGGCCGAGCAAGATCGCCCGTAGGGGCATCCTGAGCCGTCGAGCCCGGGTCGAGCTCGATCCCGCCGAGGAGCCCCACCGGGGGCGGGCGCCGCGGTCAGATGCTGCGCAGCTCGCGGTCGCGCCACGCGGCCGACCAGGAGGTGCGGCCGTTGGTGCGCAGCAGCGAGCCCTCGTAGATGCGCGCGCCCAGCAGCAGCGCCCCGGCCGCCGCCGCGGCGAGGATCACCAGGGCCACGAACGGTTCCCAGGTGGCCGCGGAGCCGTCGAAGAGGCGGACGGGCATCGCGGTGGGGGCGGAGAACGGGACGTACGACAGGATGCGCATCGCCGTCGGGTTGTCGCCGAGGAAGATGACCGCGAAGAACGGCAGCATCACGAGCAGCTGGACGGGCATGCCGGCGTTCGACACGTCCTCGAGGCGGTTCACGAGCGCGCCGACGGCGGCCCAGAGCGCGGCCAGCATGATGAAGCCGAGCACGAAGAACGGAATGAACCAGCTCATCGCGGGGGCGAGCAGCGGCAGCAGGTCGCCGGCGTCGTCGGTGAACTGGGAGCCGACGATGCTCACGACCGCGATCAGGGCGACCTGGGCGAGGGCCAGGAGGCCGCCGGCCGCGACCTTGCCGATGAGCAGGGCCCGGACCGGCACCGCCGCGACCAGGATCTCCACCATGCGCGTCTGCTTCTCCTCGACCACGCTCTGCGCGATCTGGATGCCGAAGGTCAGCGAGGTGAAGAAAAACACCAGGGCGAACATGAACGGGACCAGGAACTTGGCGAGCTCGTCAACCGCATCAGGATCCAGCAGGTGTACCTCGGGAGCCACCGACAAGGACCGCACGACATCGCCGGGCGCGTCCCGCATCGCGACGACCTGAGGCTTGCCGCCCTGGTCCACGACGGCGGCGTCGGCGTCCCCGTCGCGCACGGTCTTCTCGGGATCGGCGACGACCTTCACCTCCAGGCCCGCATCGCGCAACTTCTGCTCGTACGGCGAGGCCTGCACCACCGCGACCGAGGACGCGCCGGAAGCGAACACGGCCGGCAGCACCGACGAGCCGAGCGCGAACAGCAGGAAGAACAGGGTGCTGAACAGGAACGTCTTGTCGCGCAGCTTCACCTTGAGCTCGCGCGCGGCGACGAGCCGGACGGCCTCCAGCAGGTTCATCGGGTCACCTCTCGGAAGATCTCGGCCAGCGAGGGTACGACGGGACCGAACGAGCGCACCGGGCCGCGGGCGAGCGCGGCCTGCAGTACCACCTGATCGTCCGCGGTTTCGGCGAGGTCGAAGACGGCCCGGTCGCCGTCGAGGTCGACGACGGTGACCCCGGCCTGGTCGCGCAGCCAGCCCGTGTCGCCGTCGACGCGCAGCTCGTAGCGGGGCTCGGAGAACTGGGTGCGCAGCTGCTCGCGGGTGCCGGTGGCCCGGATGTGCCCGCCGGCGATGATGACCAGGTCGTCGCAGAGCCGTTCGACGACGTCGAGCTGGTGGCTGGAGAACAGGACCGGCACACCGGCCGCGGTCCGCTCCCGCAGGACCCCGACGACGGTGTCGACCGCGTGCGGGTCGAGGCCGGAGAACGGCTCGTCGAGCACGAGCAGCAGCGGGTCGTGCACGAGGGCGGCGGCGATCTGGGCGCGCTGCTGGTTGCCCAGCGACAGCTGCTGCAGCGGGTCGTCGGCGCGCTCGCCGAGGCCGAGGCGGTCGAGCAGGTCGGCGGCGTTGCGCTTGACCCGCTCCAGCGACAGGCCGTGCAGCCGGCCGAGGTAGACGAGCTGCTCTCGGACGCTCATCTTCGGGTACAGGCCGCGCTCTTCGGGCATGTAGCCGACCTGCCGCCGGAACTGCGTGCTCAGCGGCGTGCCCTGCCACGTGACCGAGCCGGAGTCGGCCGCGAGGACCCCGAGGATGATGCGCATCGTCGTGGTCTTCCCGGCGCCGTTGGCCCCGACGAAGCCGGTCATGCGACCGGCCCCGACGTCGAACGTGACGTCCGAGAGCACCTGCCGGTCGCCGAAGCGCCGGTTGACCCCCTCCACCCGCAGTGCGTCGCTCATGACCATCACGGTAGGCGCCGCGCGGCCCCGGCGAATCCGGCTGGCGATTTACCCCCGGAGTCCGTCGCGCGACGGACCCGGCCTCACCACGCCGTGCTCGTAGGCGAAGACGACCGCGGCGGTGCGGTCCCGGAGCTGCAGCTTCGTCAGGACCCGGCTCACGTGCGTCTTCACGGTGGCCTCGCCCAGGTGCAGGCGCGCGGCGATCTCGGCGTTCGTGGCGCCCCCGGCCAGCTCGACCAGCACCTCGCGCTCGCGCGGCGTCAGCTCCTCCAGCCGCGCGTCGGCGCCGCCCGCGGGCCGCCGTCCGGGCCGCGCGAACGCCGCGATGACCCGCCGCGTCAGCTCCGGCGCGAGCAGCGCGTCCCCGCGCGCGACGATCCGCACCGCGTCGATGAGCGCCTCGGGCGTGCCGTTCTTGAGCAGGAACCCGCTGGCCCCGGCCTCGAGCGCGGCGAAGAGATAGTCGTCACGGTCGAACGTGGTGAGCATGAGCACGGCCGGCGCCGGCCCGGCCGCGGTGATCTCCCGGGTCGCGGCGAGCCCGTCGACGCCGGGCATCTCGACGTCCATGAGCAGCACGTCGGCGGGGGTGCTTTGGGCCAGCTCGACGGCCTGCCGGCCGTCGGCCGCCTCCCCGACCACGCTCAGGTCGTCCTCCGTCTCGAGGATGACCCGAAACCCCGTGCGGACGAGCTGGTGGTCGTCGGCGAGCAGCACCCGAATCATGCCCGCGACCTTAGTATCCTCTCGCCTCATGGGTGCGATGGTGTTCACGGGCGGGCCGATCTGGACCGGCGACGGCTCCCGGCCGCAGGCGCTGGCCACTGCTGGTGACCGCATCATCGCCGTCGGCGATCTTGCGGACGTGCGCGCGGCGGTGCCGGGGGCGCACGAGCTCGTCGACCTCGCGGGCCGCCTGCTCATCCCCGGCCTGCACGACGCCCACGTGCACCCGGTGCAGGGCGCCCTCGAGCGGCTGCGCTGTGACCTGTCCCACCTGCACGACCGGGCGGGCTACCTGGACGCCGTGGCCGCGTACGCCGCGGCGCACCCCGGCCGCGCGTGGATCACCGGCGGCGGCTGGTCGATGTCCGCGTTCCCGGGCGGGCTGCCGATCCGCGAGGACCTCGACGCCGTCGTGGCCGACCGCCCCGTGTTCCTGCCCAACCGCGACCACCACTCCGCGTGGGTCAACTCGGCCGCCCTGCGCGCGGCGGGCATCGACGCGTCCACCCCGGACCCGCGCAGCGGGCGGATCGAGCGCTCGGCCGACGGCTCCCCGTCCGGCGTCCTGCACGAGGCCGCGATGGACCTCGTGACCCCGCTGCTGCCGCCGGACACCGCGGCCGACTACGACCACGCGCTCATGGAGGCGCAGCGGTACCTCTTCTCGCTCGGCGTCACCGGCTGGCAGGACGCGATCGTGGGCTCGTACGCGGGCTCCCGCGACCAGTTCGGCACCTACGTGTCCGCGGCCGAGTCGGGCCGGCTGCGCGCGCGGGTCGCCGGGGCGCTGTGGTGGGACCGCGACCGCGGCCTCGACCAGCTCGAGGACTTCCGCGCCCGGCGCCGGCTCGAGGGCCGGTTCGTCACCCGCACCGTGAAGATCATGCAGGACGGCGTGGCCGAGAACTTCACCGCCGCGATGCTCGAACCCTATGTCGGCAAGGATTTCTGCGGTACGTCCAATGTGGACCCGAGCCGCCTGTCGTCCTATGTGGACGCGCTGGACGCCGCGGGGTTCGCGGTGCACTTCCACGCCATCGGCGACCGGGCCGTCCGCGAGTGCCTCGACGCGGTGGCGGCGAGCGGCAACACCCAGCGCCACCACATCGCCCACCTGCACGTGGTGGACCCGGCGGACGTGCCCCGCTTCGCGGCGCTGGACGTGACCGCGAACATCCAGTCCCTGTGGGCCACGCACCACGAGCAGAACGACACCCTCTGCGCGCCGTTCTTCGGGCCGGGGCGGGTCGGGCACCAGTACCCGTTCGGGGACATCGCGCGGGCGGGCGGCCGGTTGGCGGCGGGGAGCGACTGGCCCGTGTCCACGCCCGACCCGTGGCCGGCCATGCACGTGGCGGTACACCGGACGGAACCTCCGGGCTCGGCGGAGTCCGCGTGGCCGATGGCGCAGACGCCGATGCTGCCGGAGCAGGCCCTGACGCTGGAGCAGGCGCTGCGGGCCTACACCGCCGGCTCGGCGTACGTGAGCCACCTGGACGAGCGGATCGGCACCCTGGAGCCGGGCAAGGCCGCGGACCTGGTCGTGCTGGACCGCGACCCGTTCGCGCCGGGCACCACCCTGCACGACACCCGGGCCGACCTGGTCTTCGTGGACGGCTCGCCGGTCCACGAGCGCTGAGGCGTCCGATCCTGTCCGGCCGTGTCCGAGATCGCGGGCGCGGCGGCGCGGTCATCGTCCACGATGCCGCCATGACCAGACATCGCCTCGCCCGGGGCCTCGCGTGCGTGCTGGCGTCCGCCGCCGTGCTCGCCGCCGCCCCGGGCCCCGCGTCCGCCGACCCCACGCCCGCCCCGTCCTGCCAGGTCCAGCTGATCGCGTTCCCGCCCGGCTTCGAGGCCGTGATGACCGTCAAGAACACCACCGCGGCCCCGCTCACCGGCTGGCGGCTCGCCTTCCGGGTGGACCCCGCGGTGACGATCTACAGCGGCTTCGGCGGCACCATCGCCCGCGACGGCGCCTCCGCGACCGTCACGCCCGCCCCGTGGTTCACGACCCTCCAGCCCGGCGTCCAGGCGAACATCGGCTTCGGCGGCTCGGCTGTACCTTTCACGCCACCCACCGCCTTCACGCTCAACGGGGTGCCCTGCGCCCCCTCCGGCTGGTAGCCCGCCCGTCCCCACGCCGGGTACCGTCCCGGCATCGGTCCCCACGCCGCTCCGGCCGCCGGCATCGCAACGCTCGCCGACCTGGGCCGGGCCCTCCGCGACCTGCGCCGCCGGCACGCCCGGGCCGGCGGCGCCGGCGAGCTGACCTACCGCGAGCTGGCCGCCGCGACGGGCTGGTCCCGCGGCGTCATCGGCGGCTACCTCTCCGGCCAGGTCCTGCCGCCGACGGACCGCTTCGACGCGCTCGTCCGGCTGCTCGGCGCGACCCCGGCCGAGCAGGGCGCCCTGGCCACGGCCCGGGACCGGGTGGCCGACGCCCGCCGCCGGGCGCCGGTGCGGCCCGGCGTACCGCGGCAGCTCCCCCTCGACTGCGCCGGCTTCACCGGCCGCGAGGCCCCGCTCGCGGCGCTCTCCGACGCCGGCGGCAGCGTCGCGCTCATCGTGGGCACCGCCGGGGTGGGCAAGACCGCGCTGGCGGTGCACTGGGCCCACCGGTCGGCCGGCCGCTTCCCCGACGGCCAGCTCCACGCCGACCTGCGCGGCTACGACCCGGGCCGGCCGCTCCCGGCCGCCGACGCCCTGGCCGGCTTCCTGCGCGCCCTGGGCGTCGACGGCCCCGGCATCCCCCGCGACGAGGCCGAACGCGCCGCGCTCTACCGCACCCTGATCGCGGGGCGCCGCCTGCTCGTGCTGCTCGACAACGCGGCCGGAGCCGACCACGTGCGCCCCCTGCTCCCCGGCACCGGGTCGTGCCTGACGCTCGTCACGAGCCGCGACGACCTGACGGGCCTGGTGGTCCGCGAGGGCGCCCGCCGCATCCGCCTGGACCCGCTCGCCGCCCCCGAGGCGACCCGTCTCCTGCGGACCCTGCTGGGCGCGCGGGTCGACGCCGAGGTCGAGGCCGCCCACGCCCTCGCCCGCCGGTGCGCGGGCCTGCCGCTGGCGCTGCGCATCGCCGCCGAGTTCGCCTCCGCCCACCCCGGCCTGGGCCTGGACGAGGTGGTCGCCGACCTGGACCGCCTGGACACCGGCGACGCCCGCAGCGCCGTGCGGACCGTGTTCTCGTGGTCGTACCGCCACCTGACCGCGCCCGCCCGCCGCCTCTTCGCGCTGCTGGGCCTGCACCCCGGCCCGTCCCTGAGCACCGCCGCCGTGGCCGCCCTGGCCCCGGACGCGCCCATCGCCGAACTGGTCCGAGCCCACCTGGTCACGAGGGTCGGCGCCGACCGCTACGGCATGCACGACCTGCTGCGCGCGTACGCCGCCGAGTCCGCCCGGGTCGCCCTCTCCCCCGACGAACGCCGCTCCGCGCTGACCCGGCTGCTGGACCACCACGTCGTCGAGGCCCGGGCCGCCGCCGCGACGCTGTTCCCGCACGACCTTCCCGAAGTCCCGCCCATGCCCGGCGGCGCGGGCACCGCCCGGCGGGCCCTGGACCAGGAGCGGGCCGGCCTCGTCGCCCTCGCCGGGCACGCCGGCGCCGAGCACGCCATCGCCCTGTCCGAGGCCCTGTGGCGCTATTTCGAGGTCGGCGGCCACGCCCGGGACGCCCTGGCCGTGCACGGCGCCGCCGCGCGGGCGGCCCTGCGCACGGCCCCGGCGGGCGCGCCGGAGCGGATCGCCCGGGTCCTGACCAACCTGGGCGGCACGTTCTGGTGGCTCGGCGAATACGCGAGGGCCCGCACCTGGTACGAGCACGCGCTGGCCTGGCACGACCGCGGAACCGACGTCATCGGACGGGCCCGCACCCGGGCCCGGCTGGGGCTGGCCCACGAGCGGCTGGGCGAGTACCCGCAGGCCCGGGCGTGCCTGATCGGCGCCCTGGCCGGGTACCGCGCCGCCACCGACCCCCACGGCGAGGCCTCGCAGCTGCTCAACCTGGGCGGCCTGCACCGCCGCCTGGCCCGCTACGGGCTCGCGCGCCGCCACCTGCGCCGGGCCACGGCCCTCTTCGCCGCGCTCGGCGACGTCCGGCTGGAGGGCTACGCCCTGGGCAACCTCGGCGTGGTGGAGAGCCTGGCCGGCCGGCACGAGGAGGCCCTGCATCACCTGCGGCGCGCCCTGACGGCCTGCCGCGCGGCCCGGGACCGCGGCGGGGAGGGCAGCGCGCTGGCCGCCCTGGCCGCGGCCCAGCTGCGCCTGGAACGGGGGCCGGAGGCGCTGGACGCGTTCGAGCGGGCCCTGTCCATCGCCCGCGAGACGGGCGAGCGCAGCCTGCACATCGAGGCGCTCAACGGCCTCGGCGCGACGCTGCACGCCCTGGGCCGCCCCGCCGCCGCGGCCGCCCGCTACCGGGCCGCCCTGGATCTGGCCCGCCGGGCCGGCGACCCCGACGAGACCGCCCGCGCGCTGGCCGGCCTGGCCGGCCTCGGCGAGCGCTGAGGCGTCACATGCCGGTGCGGGTCCAGCGGCGGACGGTGTAGTGGATGCGCGCCTCGCCGGCGAGCGTGCGCGCGGCCACGCCCGCGAGGGAGCCGAGCAACCACACGCAGGGCACGAGCACCAGCCCGGCCGTTACCGACAACACCACGTCGACTCCTGTTCGCAAGCTTCTGGGCACCGACCATCGTCGCGCCGACGCGTGACCATACCGGGTGCCGGACGGTCGCCTCCAGGGTGCTATCGATCACTGCAAGATGGGCCAAGAAGCTGGTCGGCATCGTGCGCAAGCGGATCTGACCCGTCGGCGCGCCGACGGCCCCGGGCCGGACCGTACGATCGGCGGATGGAGCTGTGGGAGCGGTCCGCGGCCCTCGACCGGCTCGATGACCTGCTGCGCCGGGCCGGCGACGGCGGGCGGGTCGCGGTCGTGTCCGGCGAGGCCGGGCTCGGCAAGTCCGCCGTCGTCGCCGAGTTCGCCCGGCGCTGCGGCAGCCGCGCCCGAATCCTGTGGGGCGCGTGCGACCGGCTGGTCACGCCGCGCGTCCTCGGGCCGCTGCGGGACATCGGCCGGCAGACCGGCGGCGCCCTCGCCGCCCGGCTGGACGCGGGCGCGGCCCCGGGCGAGGTGTTCGCCGCGTTCCTCGACGAGCTGTCGGGGCCGCGGCAGCGGGCGCGGCCGGTCGTCGTGGTCGAGGACGCGCACTGGGCCGACGAGGCGACGCTGGACTGGCTGATGTTCCTCGGCCGGCGCGTCGACCGGGTCGCGGCGTTGCTCGTGCTGACGTACCGCGACGACGAGCTCGGCCCGGAGCACCCGCTGCGCGGCGCGCTCGCCTCCCTGCCGAGCCGGGCCGTCGACCGGATCGCGCTCGCCCCGCTGTCGCCGGAGACGGTCGCCGAGCAGGCCCGCCGCGCCGGGCGCGATCCGGTCGTGGTGCACCGGCTCACCGGGGGCAATCCGCTGCTCGTCACGGAGTTGCTCAAGACCGGGGCGGCCGAGGTGCCGGCGGCGGTACAGGATCTGATTCTGGATCGGATGCGGGCACTGCCCGCGGCCGCCCGGGAGCTGGCGCAGCTGGTGTCGGTCGTCCCGACCCGCGCCGACGGGGCGCTCGTCGCGAACGCGCCCGACCAGGTCGACGAGGCGATCGCGGGCGGGGTGCTGGTGCCCTCCGGCGACGGCGTGGCGTTCCGGCACGAGCTGCTGCGCGGCGCCGTCGAGGACGCGCTGTCGCCGGCGCGGCGGGCGGCGCTGCATCGGCGGGTGCTCGAGGTGCTGGCCGGGGTGGCGGGCGTCGACCCGGGCCGGCTGGTGCACCACGCCGTCAACGCGGGCGACAGCGGGGCGGTGCTGCGGTACGGCCGGATCGCCGGGGCCGGCGCCGGGCGGCAGGGCGCGCACCGCGAGGCCGTCGCGCACTACCGGGCCGCCGTCGAGCACGCCGCGCGGCTCGCCCCGCCCGAGCGGGCCGCGCTGCTGGAGGAGTACGCCGGGCAGGCCTACCTCGCCGGGCCGCACGACGAGGGCCTGCGCGCCCTCCACGCCGCGCTCGCCCTGCGCGAGACGCTGGAGCAGCCGGACCGGGTCGGCGAGAACCTGCGCTGGATCTCCCGGCTGGCCTGGTGGACCGGCGACGCGCGGCTGGCCCGGCGGGCGGCCGGCCGGGCGGTGACCGTGGCCGCCGAGCTGGGCGGGGAGCGGCAGCTCGCCGCGGCATACGGGAACCTGGCGCAGCTGTCCTGCCTGACGTACGAGCTCGACAAGGCCGTCGCCTGGGGCGAGCGCGCCCGCGCCGTCGCCGAGCGGCTGGGCGACGTCGACACCGCGCTGTCGGCCACGATCAGCGTCGAGACGGCCCGGCTCGCCCTGGGCGCCCCCGGCGCGCGGCAGGCCCTGGAGACCGCGCACCGCACCGCCGCCGATCACGGGCTGACCGAGCACGCCTCCCGCGCGCTGGGCAACATCGCCGGCATCCTCGCCGACGAGCTGGCGCAGTACACCGACGCGGTGGCGGCCACCGAGGCGGTCGACGCGTACGCGGCCACGCAGGACCTCGACGGCTGGGCCCTCTTCGGGCTGGGCGTCCGATGCCGGCTCCGGCTGGAGCGCGCCGAGTGGGACGACGCGCTCACCGACGCCGACGAGATCATCGCGCGCTGCGGCGGGGCCGGCATCAACGCCGTGCTGCCGCTGGCCGTGAAGGGCCGCATCCTGGCCGCCCGCGGGCACCCGGACGCGCCGGCGACGCTCGACGCCGGGCTGCGGGAGGCGCTGCGCGTCAACGCCGTGCAGTTCGTCGCGCCGGTCGCCGACGGCCGCTCGGAGTACTTCCTGTGGGCCGGCGACCCGCAGGCGGCCCAGCGGGAGGCGCTGCGCGGGCTGGAGCTCGCCGCGACCGTCGACGGCCAGCCCTTCGTCACCGGCCGGCTCGCCTACCGCTACCGGCGCGCCGGCGGGACCGGCCCGCTGCCGGAGAGCATCGCCCGCCCGTACCGCCTGATGATCGACGGCGAGTGGCGCGCGGCCGCCGACGAGTGGGCGAGCCGCGGCGCGACGTACCTGCGGGCCGAGGCCCTCGCCGCCGGGGACGAACCGGCCGCGCTGGAGGCGCTGCGCCTCTACGACGACCTCGGCGCCGCGAGGCCCGCCGACCTCCTGCGGGCCGAGCTGCGCCGGCGCGGCGTCGCCCGGGTGCCGCGCGGCCCGCGCCGGGCGACCGCCGCACACGCCGCCGGCCTGACCCCGCGCCAGGCCGACGTCCTCGGCCTGCTCATCGAGGGCCTGACCAACGCCGAGATCGCCGCCCGGCTCACGCTGTCGGCGAAGACCGTCGACCACCACATCTCGGCGGTGCTGGCCAAGCTCGGGGTGACCAGCCGCGCCCAGGCCGTCGCGGTCGCACACCGCCGCAACCTGGGCGGCGCCGGGCGCCTCCCCTGACCCGCTACCGTCCGCCGCCGGCGGGGATGTCGATGACCACCTGTCCCTGCGCGTCGACGGTCGCCGGGTAGACGGTCAGGTTCGGCTGGCCCGTGGTCGAGCACCCCGTCGCCAGGTCGAACGCGTGCTGGTGCAGGGGGCACACCACCTGCCGCAGGTCGGTCAGGCCGTCGGCCAGCGGGCCGCCCCGGTGCGGGCAGATCGCGGACACGGCCCGCACCGAGCCGCCGCGCAGATGGAAGACCGCGACCAGCGCGCCGTCCACGTCGTAGGCGCGGCCCTCGCCCGGCGGGATCGACGTCAGCGGGCCGAGCACCGTCCGCACGATCACGGCCGCCTCACCGACTCGAACTGGCCGGGCGTGGCCGTCGCGTGGCGTTCGAGCCACGGGTCGCGGTAGGCCGCGACCGAGTCGGCGATGGCGGCGTCGAGGCGCTCGGCCCAGCCGAAGGCGTCGTCGACGATCGCGAGGCGGAGGTGGTCGATGCCGAGCCGCGGGACCCACGCGTACGTGCGCTCCAGCCAGTTCGCGCTCTCCCGGTAGTACTGGATGAAGCGCCCGGTCAAGGTGAGCACCTCGGCGGGGGTGGACACCGTGGCGAGCAGGTCGCCCTTGCGCACGTGCGCGCCGGCCGCGCCGCCGACGTAGATCTCCCAGCGGCCGCCCTCGATGGCGACCACGCCGAGGTCCTTGACGTAGGCCTCTGCGCAGTTGCGCGGGCAGCCGGTCACCGCGAGCTTCAGCTTGCCCGGGCCCTCGATGCCCTGGTACCGCTCCTCGATCGCGATGCCGAGGGCCGTGGAGTCGCCGAGGCCGAAGCGGCAGAACTCGGCGCCGACACAGGTCTTCACGGTGCGGAAGGATTTGCCGTACGCCCACCCCGACGGCATCCCGAGGTCCTCCCACATCGCCGGGAGGTCCTCCTTGCGCACCCCCAGCAGGTCGATGCGCTGCCCGCCGGTGAGCTTCACCATCGGCACCTCGTACTTCTCCGCGACCTCGGCGATGCGCCGCAGCTGGGCGGGGGTGGTGACGCCGCCCTTGAGCTGCGGCACGACCGAGAAGGTGCCGTCGCGCTGGATGTTGGCGTGCACGCGGTCGTTGATGAACCGCGCGTCGCGCTCGTCGACGTAGTCCGCGCCCCACATCATGCGCAGCAGCGAGGCGAGCCCCATCTTGCTCTTCGCGTCCTCGGCCCCGCCGGGCGCGAGCGCCGCGAACACGGCCGACACCGACCGCAGCCCCTGCGCACGGATCGCCGCCATCAGCGATGCCTTGTCCATCGGTACGCCCGGCACGTACCACGACGCCGAAGGATCCTCGTCCGCCGCGCCGCCCGCGGCCCACTCGACGATCTGGGCCACCCGCGTCTTGCACGAGCCGCAGCCCTTGCCGGCGCGGGTGGCCTCCATCGCGGCGCCGACCGACCGGGCGCCCGACGAGACGGCGTCGCCCAGCGCGCGCTTGGTGACCCCGTTGCAGTTGCACACCTGCAGGTCGTCCGGGAGCCCGGCCACGTCGTCCGGGGCCGAGCCGAGGTCGAACAGCAGCTCGGCGCGTTCGGGCGGCAGGGGGAGGCCCTCGTGGTACGCCTGCGTCAGGGAGGCCGCCTTGCGCACGTCGCCGACGAGGGTCGCGCCCACGAGCCGGCCGTCGCGGATCACGACGCTGCGGTAGACACCGCGGCGCGGCTCGGCGAACACCACCGTCTCGTCGTCGTCGCGCTCGCCCTCGCGCAGGCCCATCGAGGCCACGTCGACGCCGGCCACCTTGAGCCGGGTGGCGGTGCGGGTGCCGTGGTACTCGGCGGCCGGGTCGGCCCCGGTGATCTGGTCGGCGAGGACGCGGGCCTGCTCCCACAGCGGCGCCACGAGGCCGTAGGTCTCGCCGCGGTGCTGAACGCACTCGCCGACGGCGTAGATGTCGGGCTCGTCGAGGGCGCGCATCCGGTCGTCGACGACGATCCCGCGCTCGACCACGAGCCCGCTCGCGGCGGCGAGGTCCGCGTTGGGCCGGATGCCGGCCGCGACCACCACGACGTCGCAGGGGATGTCCCGCCCGTCGCCCAGCCGGACGCCGGTGACCGCGTCGCGGCCGAGGATCTCGGTGGTGCGGGCGCCGGTGACGACCTCGATGCCGAGCGCCTCGACGCTGCGGCGCAGGATCGCCCCGCCCTGCGCGTCGAGCTGGGCGTGCATGAGGTGGCCGCCGGAGTGCACGAGCGTCACGTGCGGCAGGTGCGCCTGCAGGCCGCGGGCCGCCTCAAGGCCGAGCAGCCCGCCGCCGATGACGACCGCGCGCTCGTGCTGCCGCGCGTAGCGGATCATCCCGCGGGTGTCGTCCAGCGTGCGGAACGCGAAGACGCCCTGGTGGTAGCCGCGGCTCGGGTGCCGGATGCCGGGGATCGCGGGCACGTGGGCGCTGCTGCCGGTGGCGATGACCAGCTTGTCGTACGCCCGCTCGGTCCCGTCCTCGGCGAGTACCACGCGGGCGAAGCGGTCGATGCGGGTCACGCGGACGCCGGTGCGCAGCTCGATGCCGTGCTCGCGGTACCACTCCAGGTCGTTGAGGAAGATCCCGGCCTCGTCCTCGGCGCCGCTGAGCACGTTGGACAGCAGGATGCGGTTGTAGTTGCCGTAGGGCTCGGCCCCGAACATCGTGATGTCGAACAGCTCCGCGCCGCCGCGCCGGAGGATCTCCTCGACGGTGCGCGCGCCGGCCATCCCGTTGCCGACCACCACCAGCCGCTGTTTGCTCATGCGACCTCCGCTTCGCTCCGGTCGCACGAGCTCGGGGCTGTGCTCATGATGAGCGGCTCCTCCGCTTCGCTCCGGACCGCTCATGACACCTCCACCAGCCCGAGGTCCACGACGACGGTCGCGCAGACGCCGGCGGGCGCGGCGGCGTGCAGCTCGATGCCGGAGCCGGGCTCGAGGTCCTCCACGACCCGCAGGGCCACGTGGGTGTCCGCCTTCGCGCCGACCGGGAAGTACCGCATCGGGTGCCCGTCCCGCATGAGCACGAGGCACACGAGCTCGGCGGCGGCGTTGCCGGCGCGCAGGTACACCGGCTGCGTGACGGCCCCGTCCGGCACCACGTAGGTGAGTGCCGCGTCGAGCGGCGACGGCGCGTCCAGACCCTTGCCCTCGAAGGTGTAGACGCCTTGCAGGAAGCGGGGAGTGCTGCGCATGCCGCCCATGCTCGCCACCCGGTGTTGCCGGGCCGTCGCCCGCTTGTTACCGCACCCTGCCCGGTCTGCTCACAACGGCGGATCCGCCTCCGAGAGGGCCGCGGATGTGCTGTGCTGAGGGAGTGCGGAATCGTCGGCTGGGTCGGCTTCGACCATGACGTTCGCGCACACCGGCCGACGCTGCGCGCCATGACGGCCACCATGGCGCTGCGCGGGCCGGACGGCGAAGGGGTGTGGCTCGGGCGGCATGCCGGGCTCGGGCACCGGCGGCTGTCGGTGCTCGACCCCGGAACCGGGGCGCAGCCGATGCTGGCCGTGCGCGACGGGCGGGTGCTGGCGGCGGTGACGTACAGCGGGTTCGTGCACAGCCTCGGCGGCCCGCGCACCGACACCGAGGAGGTGCTGCGCGCCTACCTGCGCTGGGGCGAGGACTTCGCCGGGCACCTCGAGGGCATGTTCGCGCTCGCGGTGTGGGACGAGCGGCGCGAGTGCCTGCTGCTGGTCCGCGACCGGCTCGGGATCAAGCCGCTGTACTACCAGCCCGTCCCCGGCGGCGTGCTGTTCGCGTCGGAGCCCAAGGGCATCGCCGCGCACCCGCTGGGCCGGCTAAGGGTCGGGCTCGACGGGCTGCGCGAGCTGCTCGCGAGCGTCCGGACGCCCGGGCATGCGGTGTACGCCGACCTGCGCGAGGTCCGCCCCGGCGAGCTCGTGCGGGTCGACCGCGACGGGGTGCGCGCGCGGCGGTACTGGCGCCTGGGCGCGGCCGCGCACACCGACGGACCCGAGTCCACTGTGGATACCGTGCGGGGGTTGGTGGAGCGGGCGGTACACGCGAATCTGCGCACGGCCGTCCCGCTGTGCGCGCTGCTGTCCGGCGGCCTCGACTCCACCGTGGTCGCCGGCCTGGCCGCGCGGGAGCTGGGCTCGCTGCGCACGGTCGCGGCCGAGGTGCCCGGCTCCACCGACGGCCCGCACGCCCGTGCGGCCGCCGAGGCGCTCGGCGCCCGCCACGAGTCGGTGGTCCTGGACGCGGCGGCGATCGCCGACCCGCTCCCCCGGGCCGAGGCGCTCGCCGCCCTGGAGTTCCCGACCGGCCTCGGCGATTTTCACACGTCCTTGTACCTGCTGTTCCGCGCCGTCGCCGAGCATTCGACGGTGGCCCTGTCCGGCGAGGGCGCGGACGAGCTGTTCGGCGGCTACCCGTGGTGCCACGACGAGCGGGCGCGCGACGCCGGCACGTTCCCGTGGCTCGTCCCGCCCTACCTGGTCCGCGCCGACCCCGACGGCCCGCCGGCGGACGTGCTCGATCCCGGCCTGAGCACCGCGCTGGACCTCGTCGAGTATCGCGACGCCGCCTACCGGGACGCACTGTCCGAAGTGGACCACGTGGACGACGAGCCGCGGCCGGACCGGCGCATGCGGGAGGTGCGCCACCTCCAGCTGACCCGGCTCCTGCCGATCCTGCTGGACCGCACCGACCGGATGAGCGCCGCGTGCGGGGTCGAGGTCCGCGTGCCGTTCTGCGACCACCGGCTGGTCGAGTACGTGCACAACGTCCCGTGGTCGCTGCACACCGCCGACGGCCACGAGAAGAGCCTCCTGCGCGCGGCCCTGCCCGCATTGGCGCCGCAACGCCGCAAGAGCCCCTACCCGGCGGTGGCGGATCCGGCGTACGAGCTGGCCCTGCGCGCCCAGCTCATGCATGCCCTCGAGGACTCGTCCAGCCCGGTGCTGCCGCTGCTCGACCGCACGCGCGCCTGGCACCTGGTCGTGGCGCCCATCGCCCCGCCCGGCCACGACGCGGGCCGCCGAGCCCTGGAGCTCGTCCTCGGCCTGGACCTCTGGCTGCGCCGCCTTCCGGTGACCCTCTCCCTCTGAGCGCCGCGCGTCGTCGCCCGGGCCCGGTCCCGCCTCACGGCACCCGATACGGAATCGATGATTTTCGGTGGAATCGACCCCGTCCCATCGGCCGACCCGAGGGGTCCGTTTGCGCGCTGTGCCCGCAAAGTCGCGTGCGGTATCACTGAGGAGGGGCGACTAGGGCGGGAGGTCCTTGGTGACGCCGACGGGACCAGAGTGGTCGATTGCCCGCGTGCTGGGCAAGAACGGCCCGGTGGGGCTGGCGTTTCCGGTCGACGACGTCCATCTCGTCACCTGCGCACACGTGATCAACGCGGTGCTGAACCGTCCGGCCCGGGAGCCCGGGAAGCCGGACTCCGCCGACGTGGTCGTCACGTTCCCGTTCGCCGACGAGGACGGCGCCCCGGCGCAGCGGATCGCCAAGGTCGTCGGCTGGCTGCCGGGCAACGGCACCTTCGACCTCTTCGACCTCGCGCTGATCGAGGTCGTCGGGGGCCTGCCGGCCGGTGTCGCCCCGCTGCCTCTCGCGGCGGCCAGCACCGCCGGGCCCGTGCGCATGTGGGGGCCCACGCCCGGGCGCGCGAACGAGGGGCACGTCGGCGGCCAGATCATGGGCAGCACCGACCGGAGCCGCCTGCAGGTCGACCAGCCGACGGCCGGCACGTTCCGGGTCGGCCGCGGCTTCAGCGGCGGCCCCGCGTGGGACCCGGGGACCGGGCAGGTGGTCGGCGTCGTCCAGGCGGCCGGGGCCGAGGACACCGCCAACGACGTGTACATGATCAGCGCCGATGTCGTGCGCGGCCTCGTGGAGCACTGCATCGACCGGCCGGTGGCGGCCGGCCCGGCGGCCGCCGCGCCGTACATGGTCCGCCCGCGAAGCGGGCACGTGGTCGAGCGGATCGAGCTGCTCAACAGCGTGATCGACCTGCTGGAGCAGCAGGGGCCGGGCACCGTCGGCCTGACCACGGCGCTGCAGGGCGCGGGCGGGTTCGGCAAGACGACGACGGCCGAGGAGGTGTGCCGGTCATCGGCCGCGCAGCGGATGTTCCCGGGCGGCATTCTGTGGATCACCATCGGCGAGAGCGCCACCGGCGTCGAGCTCTCCGCGAAGATCAACGACCTCAGCGAGGCGCTGAGCGGCGTGCGGCCGGCGCTCACGGACCCGGAGCAGGCCGGCTTCCGGCTCGGGCAGCTGCTGGCCGACGAGCGCCGGCTCCTGGTGATCGACGACGTCTGGCAGGCCACCCAGCTCACGCCGTTCATGTTCGGCGGGCCCAACTGCTCGCGGCTCGTCACGACGAGGATCCACGCGGTCCTGCCGGACAACGCCCGCACCATCGTGGTCGACGCGATGCGCAACGCCGAGGCCCGCGAGATGCTGCAGGCCGGCGTCGGCAGCATTCCGCACCTGCTCCTCGACGACCTGCTCGCCGTGACCGGCCAGTGGCCCGTGCTGATGGGCCTGGTCAACGCCACCATCAGGAGCCTGATCCGCGGCGGCCGATCACCGGCCGAGGCCGCCGACGTGACCGCCCGGCGCATTCGCGACCGCGGCCCGACCTCGCTCGATCTCACGAACCCGCGCCGCCGGGCCGAGGCGGTCGCCGCGACGCTCGAGGTCAGCCTGTCCGGCCTGTCGTCGGAGTACCTCGACCGCTACCTCGAGCTGGCGGTCTTCCCGGAGGACGTCGACATCACGCGAGCCACGCTCGTGTCGTTCTGGAAGGCGACCGGCGGCCTGGCCGACTTCGACGTCGATCTCGTCTCGGCCCGGCTCGTCGACCTCTCGCTCGCGCTGCCCGGCCGCGAGGACCGATCCGCGCTGCGGCTGCACGACGTGATCCGGACCTACCTGCGCCAGCGCGCCGGTGCGCGGCTCACGCAGATGAACCGGTTGCTGCTGGAGGGCGCCTGGAGCGAGATCCCGGCCGATCCGGTCACGGGCGAGACCGGGTGGTGGCTGATTCCGGCCGCGAACCGCTACCTGTGGGATCAGCTCATCTACCACATGCGTGAGGCCGCACTGCCGCAGCTCGCCGTGTCGGTGCTGTGCGACCTGCGGTACGTGATGGCCAAGCTCGACCACCGGGGCCCGGTGGCGCTCGAGTCGGACCTCACCGACTCCGGCGACCGGACGGTGGAGACCATGCGCCTGTGCGTGAGCCGCAACACGCACCTGCTCGTCGACGTCGAGCCGCGCAGCGCCCTCGTGTCGACGCTGCTGAGCCGGATGGCCGTGTACTCGGACCTGCGCAGCTTCGTCGCGGCCTACCAGGAGGACCGGGTCGAGCCGCTGACCCTGCCGAGCTGGCCCCTGCCGGACGAGCCCCATCCCGCCCTCGCGCGCACGATCCAGATCCAGGCCGACGTCGTCTCGCGGTGCTTCGCGGACCCGAGCCTGGCCTGGTTCGGGGTGCTCGCCTCGGACTCCGTGGTGCGGCTCTTCGACATGTCCACCGGCCAGCTCATCCACGCCCTCGTCGGGCACGACGCCGCCGTGCTCGACGTGGCGGCCAGCTTCGACGGCGCGCTGCTGGTGACGGCGAGCGCCGACGGCACGGCGAAGCTCTGGTCGACGCGGACCGGCGAGGCCCTGTGGACGGCCACGCAGAACGGCGTCGTCCCGTGCTGCGCCATCGCGCCCAACGGGCGCTGGTGCGTGACCGGCACCGACGACGGCGACGTCATCGTCCGCGACGCCGGCACCGGCATGCCGATGCAGCAGCTGAGCGCCTCGTTCCGGCGCATCACGAGCGTCGCCATCGCCCCGGACATGAGCTGGATCGTCACGGCCGCGGACTCGCGGGCGCGCATCTGGGACGTCGCGACCGGCGAGTGCCTCGCGACGCTGACCGACCACGAGGACGAGGTGTACCTCGCCGTCGTCTCCTCCGACGGGCGCTGGCTGGCCACGGCCTGCGCGGACGGCCGGGTCCGGCTGTGGGACGCGGAGACCTGGGAGCTGCGGCACGTCTTCAACGTGTTCCCGGCGACCTCCCGGTTCAGCGCGACGGTGGGGCGGCGCGGCGCGACGCTGGCGATCGCCAACGACTGTTCCTGGCTGCTGACCGGATCGTCCGAGGGGACGGTCAGCATGTGGGACCTGACCGGCGGCACCGGCAAGGAGATCGCGACGCACCACGTCAGCACCATCAACACCTGCGCGATCAGCCCGGACGACACGTGGTTCCTCACCGCCGACGCCAACGGGCTGATCCAGATCACCGACGTGGAGACCGGCCACGCCGAGGAGCTGCTGCGCGGGCACCGCGCCGCGGTGAGCAGCTGCGTGATCACGGCCGACGGCGGTTCGGTGATCAGCGTCGGCGAGGACCGTTCGGCGCGCGTGTGGAAGGTCAAGTCGAGCCGCTCCCACGTCGTGCTCGCCAGCCACACCCGCGGCGTGCTCAGCTGCGGCTTCTCGCCGTCGGGCACGACGCTGGTGTCGTCCGACAGCATGGGTACCGTCGCCGTGTGGGACCTGGGCACCATGCGCCGGACCAGGACGCTCACCAACGCCGGCGAGCGCGCCTCCTGCTGCCGCGTCTCCCCGTCCGGCGCGCTCGTCGTCGCCGCGTTCGACAGCGGGGCCGTGCGGGTGTGGTCCGCCGAGACCTCGGAGCCGGTGCTCCAGTTGAACGTCAAGCATCACGGCGCCGTCACCTGCGCGGTGTCGGCGGACGACACGCTCCTCGCGATCGGCTGCGCCGACGGTGTCACGCTCGTCTACACCCTTCCCGGCGGCCGGCTGCGCCACACGCTGAAGGGCCACGACGCCATCGTCAACGACTGCGCGTTCTCCCCCGACGCGAGCCTGCTGGTGACGGCCTCGAGCGACGGGACGGCGCGGATCTGGAGCGTCGAGCGCGGCAAGCGGATGCACGTGCTGAGCCATCACCAGGGTTGGGTGAGCTCGTGCGCGATCTCCGCCACCGGGCGGTGGCTGTTCACCGCCGGCGCCGACCACAAGGTGCGGTGCTACGACCTGAAGACGGGCGAGTACCAGCGCACGTATACCGGGCCGATCGGCCGGATCAACTCGTGTGACGTCAGCGTCGACATGCGGCTGTGCGCGGTCGGCGACGACGGCACGATGGTCGTGTGGAACGCCCGGACCGGCGTCATCATGCGGGCCCTGGAGGCGCACAGCGTCGCGGCGTACGCCTGCCGGTTCAGCCCCGACGGGCTGCAGGTGGCGACCGCGAGCCAGGACCACACGGTCCGGATCTGGGATGTCAGCAACGTGGGCGCGGGCGAGCACTCGCTCGGTCACGTCGGCGCCATCCGGGACTGCGCCAGCGGACCGGACGGCGCCTGGCTCGTCACGGCCGGCTCGGACCGGACGCTGCGAATGTGGAACACCGAGACCGCCGAGCAGCTGATCAACCGCGAGTCCGGGCCGAGCGCCCTGCACTCGTGCGCGGTGTCGGCGGACGGCTCGGTCGTGCTCAGCGGCGGCGAGGACCGCAAGGGGCGGCTGTGGCAGGCCCGCGGGCTGCGGTTCGCCTCCGGGCTGGCCGGTCACAGCAGCCGCGTCACCGCGGCGGCGGTGAGCGCCGACGGCCGGTTCGCGGCCACCGGGAGCGCCGATCACACGACCATCCTCTGGCGCGTCTCGGACCGCTCGCAGGTGCGCCGCCTGTTCGGGCACCGGGGTCCGATCAACGCGTGCGTCTTCACCGCCAGCGGCCGGTGGATCGCCACCGTCAGCGGTGACCGGACCGCGCGCATCTGGGACCCGAAGACGGGCGAGGAGCGGCACGTGCTGACCGGGCACGGGGCATCCGTGCTCGACTGCGCCGTCAGCCCCGGCGGAACGCTGCTGCTGACCAGCAGCGCCGACGGCACGGTGCTGGTCTGGGAGACGACGACGTTCACGCCCCTGGTCCAGCTGGTCGGTCACCTCGGCCCGGTCACGGGCTGCGACATCAGCGTGGACGGCCGCTGGGCGCTGACGTGCAGCGCCGACAGCACCATCCGCATCTGGGACGTGTTCACCGGCGAGTGCGTGAGCGGGCTGCGGGTCGAGCAGCCGCTGAGCGCCTGTTGCTGGCTCGACACCGAGCCGTATCCGCAGTTGTGCGCCGTGGGCGGAGCCGACCTCTACGTCTGCCGGTTCCGCCCCGCGGCGTGAGCGCGATCAGCAGCCCGGCAGGGTCCCGGCGCAGCGCTTGGCCGCCGCCGGGGCCAGGCTCCCGGCCAGGCCCGAGGAGTCGGTGCCGATGCTGGTGTCGTTGAGCCAGATCACGTAGTCGCCGCGGCGGGCGGCCACGATGTCGGCGGTCACCGAGATGCCGATGTCCGTGCTGCCGGTCATGCGCAGGCCCACCGACTCATCGCCGAGGCCGGCCGGGGGCTGGGTCGCGGCGAGGGTGAACTTCACGCTGATGCCGGCGAGTTGCTGCTCGAAGCTCTTGCAGCCCTCGACCGTGCTCGCCAGCGCCTTGACGGCCTCGGTGGCCTGGCCGGCCGGGAAGCGGACGACGGCGTGGGTGAGGTACGGGCCCATCGCGCCCTTCGCGTACGTCACCGCGGCCGACACGGTCTCGTCGGTCGTCATCGGCTCCAGGGCGGGGCAGCCGGGGAAGCTGCCGCCGCCGATGCTCACCTTGCCGTTGTGGCTGCTCGCCACGGCCACGGGGGTGAACCCGCCGCCGGGGATGTCGGCGTCGGTGAGCAGCGCCGCGCGCAGGTCGTCGGCCGCGTTCGAGGTGTCGGCCGAAGCGCCGGGCGATGCGCCGGTGCCCGGGGCGCTGGGCGCCACCATCACGGGCTCGGCCGAGGACGCCGCGGCCAGGCGGGCCATGCCGGTCAGGCGCACCGCCGTCTCCGCGCTCGCGTGCTCGGAACAGCCGGTCAGGGCCAGGGCGCCGAGGAGCAGCAGCGCCGCCCCCTTCGTGCGATTCACCGCTCGTCTCCCTCCGATCGGGGGCCTGTCAAGCCCGACCTTACGGAACCGGCGAATGCGATGTGTCCGAAATTTCGGATTTGCGCGCCTTATGAGGGAATCCGGTAGCCGTGGAACCGGACGGGCCTGCGCACCACGAAGCCGAGCCGCTCGTAGACCCGGATCGCGCCGGCGTTCGCGGCGACGACGTGCAGGAACACCCGCTCGCCCCGCCCGGCGATCCGGTCGGCGGCCGCCCGCACCAGGCGCGCGGCGAGCCCCTGACCGCGGGCCTCCTCGGCGGTGCACACGCTGCTGATCTCGGTCCAGCCGGGCGGTCGCAGCCGCTCACCGGCCATCGCCACCAGCTCGCCCCGCGAGCGCACGCCGTAGAAGGCGCCCAGCTCGATGGTCCGCGGCCAGAAGGGCCCGGGACGGGTCCGGGCCGCGAGCGCCAGCATGTCCGGCACGTCGGCCGGTCCCAGCTCCACGACGCCGGGGTCCGGCCCCGGTGCGACCCGGTCGAGGATCATCTGGAAGCCGTCCAGCTCGAACACGGGCTCCCAGCCGCCGGGCGGCGTGACGGAGGCGCTGAAGAGGTCGGCGAACCCGCCGGGGCCGAGCAGCCGCGCCAGGTCCTCCCAGTCGGCTGCGCTCGGCTCGGACGGCACGGAAACGAAGGTGGCGACGCCGTCCGCGTAGGTCGCGGCCCGGCCCAGGCGACGGGCGAGGTGCGCGTGCGGGCCGCGCAGCGACTCCCCGACCGGGTCGTCGAGAACCGCGATTGCGTTGTGTTCGATACCGCGACGATACACGTATCGGCGGTGCTCGATTGCCGGTAGGTTGAGGCGCACCGAGCGGACATGGAAGGCCATTCGCGTGAAGATCGTTGCGTTGTCCTGCACCCAGAAGCGTCTCCCGTCGCTGACCGACGCGCTGCTCGAGGCGGCGATCACCGGCGTCGTCCGGGAGGTCGGCGACGCGGAGATCCAGCGGATTCGGTTGATCGACCACCGCATCGCGATGTGCGAGGGCGAGGACACCTGCCTCGATCCCGAGGTGGGCCGGTGCACGATCGACGACGACTTCGAGCACGTGGTCGGTCTGGCCGAGGGCGCGCAGGCGATGCTGCTCGCCATGCCGGTGTACGCGGGGAACGTCCCCGCGGTGCTGAAGATCTTCCAGGAGCGCCTGAAGAGCTTCATGAACGCCGGGCAGCGCCCGTTCGGCAACCTGCTGGTGGGGACGATCGTGCATTCGCGCACCATGCTGACCGAGCCCGCGCTGGGATCGCTGTTCCCGTGGTACCTGCGCCTGCGGAACAAGAACGTGGCGTCGGCGTGCTTCACCCAGCACGAGCACCAGGACCTGACCCGCACCGCGGCGCACGATCTGTGTGTGGCCGTCGGCCGGCAACTCGGCATGACGCTCGACGGCAGCCGGTCGCCGGCCACCGTCCGCACGGCGCTGCCGCTGGTTCAGTCGCCGGCTCGTCCGAGATGCGGCGACCCGGCCCCGTCCGCCCCAGGATCGTGAGGGGATTCCGCGCGCCAGGTGCACCCGTCGCCCGCCTGCTCGCAGGACACCGTGACCTCCGGCTCCACGTAGCGGGCGGCGATGGCGGTGTTGAGCTCCTGGCAGTACGGGCACGGTGAGGTGAACGTCAGCACGACGCCGGCGCGGGCGGCCCGTTTGCGGTACCGGAGGATCCCGCAGTCGGCGTTGCGCAGGACGGCGCCCGAGGGCCGGGGCTCGCTGGTCACCGCCGAGTCGTACAGCAACAGCTGATGCCGCAGCCGGGTCATGAAGTGATCCGTGGCGGACACCCCGGCGGGCCGTTGCGCCGCCAGCAGCTCCGCGGTGATGCGGGAGTTCGCCTGGATCCACGCGGCCAGGCCTTCTTCGCCGTGCTCGCCCAGGATGAACTCCTCCGCGGCCGCCTGGGCCTCGAAGAACCGCTGGCGCCACAGGTCGACCTTCTCGGCCGGGTCGAGGGGCGACGGCTCACCGGTCATGGTCCGCGTCCGTCCCGGCGGCGCGGTCGAGCTCGGCGAAGACCTCCTGGGCGACGCGCAGCCCGTTGTTGGCGACCGGCCAGCCACCGTAGTAGGCGAGCTGGATGATGACCTCGACGATCTTCTCCCGCGACATCCCGAGGTGCAGGGCGGCGCCGATGTGGCCGCGCAGCTCCCAGTCCGTCCGCGCCAGCGCGACCGCGCTCAGCGCGACCAGCTCGCGCTCCTCGACGCTCAGGTGCGGGCGGGTCCAGATCTCGCCGAACAGGTGGTCGACGGTGATCCGCAGGAACTCCGGGTAGGAGCCCGGGCGGGGTTCGCGGCCGAAGACCTGCTGGAACATGGCCTCCCCCCGCTCGTGCCGGGCAGACGGCTGCATCATCGATCAACTCCTTCGCGTTGGCCGAACAGTTGTCAACGTCCACGACGCCACGAAGGCGACGGCCAGCAGCGCGGCGCCGCTGCCGAAGGCGGCCGGAACACTCGTCCGCTCGGCGATGAGCCCGACGACGACCGGTCCGGCGACGGCGCCGACATCGGTACACATCGAGAAGACGGCGACCCCACTGCCGGCCCGGCCGGCGACGACGTCGCCGACCAGCGCGGCCGGTGCGGCGTTGAGCAGCGCCGATCCCGCCGCGTACACACTGAGCAGGACGACGAGCCAGGCGTAGCTGTCCACGAGCGCCAAGGCGGTGATCGCCGCCGCGGCCACACCGGTCCCGGCGATCATGGCGGGCCGGCGACCGGCCCGATCGACCATCCGGCCGGCCGGCATGATCAGCAGCGCCTGCACGACGGCGGATATCGTGAACGCCCACCCGACCCACGTCACGTCGTGCCGCCACGCCACGACCACGATGGGGACCAGCGCGCTGCGCAGCCCGAACAGGACCCATCCCTGCGCCAGCGCCGCGAGGCAGGCGACCAGGTAGCGCCGATCCCGCAGCAGGACCGGGAGCCGGGCCACGTCACGGCCGGGCTCCGCACCCGCGGCCCGGCCGGTGCGGAGCACCGCCAGGGTCAGCACCGCGGCGGCCAGCAACAGCACGGCGTACACCACGAACGGCGCGGACAGGGTGATGAGCGCGAGGAGCCCGCCCAGTGCCGGTCCGCAGACCCCGCCGAGCAGGAAGCCCACTTCGAACACGGCGCTGGCCCGGCCCCGCTGGCCGGCCGGCGCGATCGCCAGGAGGGTCGCCAGCGCGGACACCGAGAACAGCACCGAGCCGACGCCGCCGAGGCTGCGGAACACGAGCAACTGCCAGTAGGAACCGGCGAACGCCGTCAGGGCCGAGGAGACGGCACAGAGCAGCAGGCCGGCGACCAGGACTCGCCGCTCCCCGAAACGCATGGCCAGCCGGCCGCAGAACGGGCTGGTGACCAGGCGCATCAACGCGAACAGGGCGACCAGCGCGCCGATCTGCGTGGGCCCGGCCCCGAACGTCGCGGCGTACACCGGGAGCACCGGGAGCACCAGGCCCAGGCCCAGCATGACGCAGCCACCGACGACGCTGAGGACGTAGACCTCACGAGGAAGACTCGGCTGGGGGGCGGCAACGGGTGAAACGCTGCCGGGGACGGCCGTCGTCACTGCGCGGTCACAGGATGATGCTGAGCTTTCCGTGCTCGTACAACGTTTCGTGGTCGAGCACCACGACCCGTCGCCGAACCCGGAACGACTCGCCGTCGACGACGAGCTCGAGCCGGCACTTCCCGACGTAGGCGTCGGAGCGCCCGTGCCCGAACCGGTACACGATGAAGTTCGCCGCCACGTCGAGGTGCGTGCCCCGATCGGTCAGGATCTCCACGTTGCTGATCATCCGATTCGTCCGCGACCGAGGGTTCTCGCACCACACCTCGCCGTTGAGGAGCTGCTCGATCCGCTGGCGGAGCCGGGCGGCGTCGTCGTCGATGAGCCCGAGCGCATCGGCCGTCTCGCCGCGCACGTCGGTGGCCGGCACCCAGTAGCGGATGTCGTCGGTCAGCATCTCGTCGTACCACTCCCGCAGCCGCCACTCGTCCAGCAGCCGCGCCTCACGGAACAGGAACTGGCTCACCCGGTGCCACAGCCGGACCCGGGCCGCCTCGTCGACCGTCAGCTCGATGGTCATCGTGCGCCCTCGAGGTGACCGTCGTCGCCGTGCATCAGCCGGTCCCACTGCCGCCAGAACTCGCGGGCGGGCAGCTCGTCGGTCGTCTCCGGGACCGCCTTGTCCATCCCGCGCGACAGGTCCGAGTAGCGGACCGTGCGGTTGCGATAGCCCCGCTGGCACGACTCGATGATCTCGATGTCGTCGGGGGTGGCGAAGCCGGCGGGGCCGAGGAACGTCAGGTAGTGGCTCTTGCGCAGCTCCCGGATGTCCGGATCCTCGTCCTTGGGGGCCAGGGCGACCGAGGTGATGGCCATCCGGTCGGCGCCCACCGGGTCGATCTTGCGGATGGTGATCGCGATCGCGTCGATGATCATCAGGTTGGGGAAGATCAGCAACGCGCGGTTGGTGCCGGTGATCCGCTCGGCGCGCTCGGGGCCGAACCGGTCGACGAACCGTGCGGCCGTCGCCTCGATCCGCGGCCGGACCTCGGTGCCGAACATCGGCGTCCAGTAGGCGAGCGGGCGGGCCGCCGCCGGCGGCAGCTCGTTGGCTCCATGACCCAGTCCGAGGGCGCGGCCGAAGCCGCCTCGTCGTCGTGGTGGCACCGACCCCAGCGACTCCATGTAGCCGACGTAGCGCTTGTGCAGGGCCCGGAAGTGGTAGATGTCGACGCTGTTCTCCATCATGAGCTTCCAGTTGGCCCGGGCCCCGTGCAGTTGCGCGCCCTGGATCACCTCCATCCCGGCCTCGGACTGGTCGTCGATCAGATCGAGGTACTCCGTCGCACCCGCCAGGTACTCGGTCAGGGTGCGCGGCTGCTCGGGATCGAAGGTGGCAAACACGAACCCGCGGTAGCTGTCACTGCGGTGCCGCGCCAGGCCGAAGTCCGCCTTCCGGAAGCCCGGCCCGTAGCCGTCCGGGATCGGGACCCCGACCAGGTCGCCCTGGTTGGAGAACGTCCAGTCGTGATACGGGCACCGGAACGACCTGGCCTGCCCGGCCGGCTGCGAGCAGATCATCGCCCCGCGGTGCGGGCAGCTGTTGGCGAACACCCGGATCACCCCGTCGGACCCGCGCGCCATGACCACCGGGCGCCCGCCGACGTCGCGGGCCACGTAGGAACCCGGTGCGGGCACCTCCGACTCGTGCCCGACGTACAACCAGCAGCGATCGAAGATCCTGGTCATCTCCCGTGCGGCAAGGTCGTCGTCGGTGTAGGCGCGGCGATCCACCCGGAACGAGAGGCGCTCGAGATCATCGACCACGATCGGGTCGTCAACCGGCCGTTGCAGCTCGATCGTCACTGCTTCCCTTTCGCTGGAGCGTCTCGACCGTGCCGATGACCAGCTCGGCCGTGCGCAGGGCGGAGTCGCCGCACTCCGGCTGCGCGGCCCGCAGCCGGGCCCGGTAGTCCCGGGCGGGATCGAGCAGATCGGTGACGGCGTCGGCGACCGCCTGCTCGGTGACGCCGGCCGGCTCCAACGCCGTGCCGAAGCCCGCGCTGCTCACGAAGTACGCCTGGACGGGCTGGTCGACCGCCAGCGGGATCACCAGCATCGGTGTCGCCGCGCGGATCGACTCCGCCACGGAGTTGTACCCGCCGTGGGTGACGAACACATCGGCCCGCTCGAGCACCTCACGCTGCGGCAGGTAGGGGGCGGTGAGCACTTCGCCGGGCAGCGCGAGCTCCTCGGCGAGATCTCCCACCGCCGCGATCACCTGCGCACCGGTCGCCGCCGCTCCGGTGATCACCGTGCGCAGCAGGTCCGGCCGCCGGTAGAAGATCGTGCCGAAGGAGACGTACACCAGCGGCCGGTCGGGGTCGATCCGATCCAGGCCCGCGAAGGCGACCTCGTCGCCGCGGGTCCCCGCCGCACCCGGCAACCCGACCAGCTGCACACCGTCGTCGGTGACCCCGTCGTCTCCGACGAGGGCGGGAATCGTCGGCATCATGTTGAGCATCGGCGAACGCGCCGAATGGGTCCGCGTCGACCACAGCACCCCGTGCCTGGTCAGGTAGTCGCCGACCTGCTCGTCGTACGCCCAGCGACCCCGTCGGTGCTCGCTCGGGCACACTCCGCCCAGGTTGGCCCAGATCATCCCGTACGGCACGCCGGAGGCCTGCACCCCGGCCATCGCCGACGCCGTGACCGGCAGCGAGTCGACGAGCACGAAGTCCGGCGCCGTCGCGCGGATGGCGTCGGCCGTCCGGCCCGCCACCGGCGAGGACTGGAGCATCGGGCCGATCTTCGCCGGGTCGCCGCTCCACGGCGCCATCTCGACCTGCCCGATCGCGTGGACCTCCGTCGCGCCCAGGGCCCGGCGGCGCTGCTCGTCGAGCGCGCCACCGTCCGCGGACAACAGCAGCAGCGCGACCTCACTGCCGGCGGCTCGCAGCGCGTTGACCACCGGAATGTACGGATTCAGGTGCCCATGCTGAGTCGTGGTGAGGAGCGCGACGCGCATCGGATCTCCGATTCATCGAGAGAAGACGGCCAGCAACGAGTCGAGACGCGGCGCACGAATGGGCGCAGCGCCCCGCACGACGGCTCTACGCATTCGTCAGCATCAAAGCGTGCCGGGATGCGCACTCGATGTCAACGCCTCGCGACTCTCAGCTACGAACACCCTGCTGAACGCGGCTTCGGCCGCGTCCAGTTTGGACGGCTAGGCTTTCGGCATGAGTGTGCGGTCCTTCATCGCGACGGTCGAGCGCGACGTCGACGCGCTGCACAGCCTGGTGTTCCGGCGCGGCGGCGAGGTGGTGGCCGAGGGCGCCTGGCATCCGTACACCCTGGACACGCCCCACCGCCTGTTCTCGCTCAGCAAGAGCTTCACGAGCACCGCGGCCGGGTACGCGGTCGCCGAGGGGCTCCTCGACATCGACGAGCCGGTGGCGAAGTACTGCGACGGCCGCGGCGACCCGCGAATGCTCGTGCGGCACCTGCTCACGATGACGACCGGGCACGTGGTCGAGCCGCAGCCGTCCGGCGCGGACTGGCTCGAAACTTTCCTCGCCGCGCCGGTCGAGCGGGAGCCGGGCACCCACTGGCTCTACAACACCGCCGCCACCTACGCCCTGGGCGCGATCGTGCAGCGGCTCACGGGGCAGCGGCTGGTCGACTACCTGCGCCCGCGCCTGCTCGACCCGCTCGGCTTCGGGCCCGTCACGTGGGAGCAGTGCCCCCAGGGCCGCGACGTCGCCGGGTGGGGCCTGTCCGCACGGACCCACGAGGTCGCGCGGTTCGGGCAGCTGTACCTGCACGACCCCGACGGCACCCTCCCGCCCGGCTGGGCCGAGCAGGCGACCCGAGCCCAGGCCGACAACGACGACGGGGGCGACCTGCCCGACTGGAACCAGGGCTACGGCTTCCAGTTCTGGCGCTGCCGCCACAACGCGTTCCGCGGCGACGGCGCGTTCGGCCAGTTCTGCGTCGTCATCCCCGAACGCGACGCGGTGCTGGCGATGACCGGCGGCACGACGGACATGCAGCGCGTGCTCGACCTCGCGTGGGAGCACCTGCTCGACGACCTCGAGCCGTGCGAGATCGGGCCCCTCGCGCTGCCGACCGTCCCCGGTGGACCGTCGAATGTGGAGGGACGGTTCGTGGTCGCCGAGCCGCGCCGCCACCGCACCGGCGACTGGCGGCCCAGCCACGAGCACACGCCGACGATCCGCGCGGTGACGCTCACCCCGGGCCGGGTCGTCATCGAGGACGCCTTCGGCACCCACGAGCACCCCTACGCCCACGACGGCTGGGTGCCCAACGGCGCCACGGCCGCGACGGGAGCCTGGAACGGCGGCGCCTTCACGCTGCGGGTAGCCTATGTGGACGGACCGTTCATCAGGACGTACACCTGCGAACTCCACGGGGACGAGCTCGTCATCGACCCGAGCGACAACGTCTCCTTCGGCCCGACCGGCTATCCACGGGTGCGCGCCACCCGGGCGTGAGGACCGGAACCTCCCGTACTTTCGGCTTGTTCGGACGCTCGACGCTGGAGCTGATCTCGGCGTTCGCCCTAGCATGACCGGTGATGAGCGAGTGGACCCCGGCCGTGCTGTCCACGGCCGAAGCGGGACGGCACCGGTGCGACCTGTGTCCGCACCGATGCCGGCTCGGGCCCGGCCAGGTCGGCTACTGCCAGGTTCGCCGCGGCGCCGAGGCGGGGCTGGAGACGCTCACCTTCGCCAGCTCCGTCGAGCACCTCGACGCGGTCGAGCGTAAGCCGCTGTACCACTGGCACCCCGGCCGCCGCGTGCTGACCCTGGCCGCGCCGGGCTGCTCGTTCCGCTGCGACTACTGCATCAACTTCCGCATCTCGCAGTACGGCCGACCCGGCGGCCAGGACTGGGACGCCACGCCCGTCGACCCGGCCGCGGCCGCCCGCAAGGTGGCCGACACCGGCGCGGCGGGCATCGCGCTGTCCTACACCGAGCCCTCGCTGGCCATCGAGCTGACGCTGGCGCTGGCCGCCACCGGCACGCCCGTGGTCTGGAAGAGCAACGGCTACCTGACCCCGGAGGCGCTGGCGCTGGCCGCCCCTGCGGTCGCCGCCCTGAACATCGACCTCAAGGCGGTGCACGACGACGATCACCGCCGCCTCACCGGCGGGGAGGTCGCCCCGGTGCTCGCCGCGATCGCGGGCTTCCGGGCCGCCGGCGCCTGGGTCGAGGTGTCCACGCCGCTCATTCCCGGCTTCAACGACCACCCGGACCAGGTCGCCGCCATCGCCGCCGCGGTCGCCGCCATCGACCCGGCGATGCCGTGGCACCTGCTGCGGTTCAGCCCGGCGTACCGCATGACCGACCGCGATCCGACCTCCCCGACGGCCCTGGAGGACGCCGCGGCGATCGGGCGCGCCGCGGGCCTGCACTACGTCTACGTGGAGCGGGCGCTCGGCCCGGCCGGCCGGGAGACCCGCTGCCCGGGCTGCGCCGCGGTGGTCGTACGCCGCGACATCTGGTCCGCGGAGCCGCCTCTGCTGCACGCCGGCCGCTGCCCGGAGTGCCGAACCCGTATCGCCGGAGTCTGGGGGAACGATGACCGAGCATCGGTACGTTGAGAGCCTGCCCGACCTGATCTCGCCCGACGAGTACGCGGACCACCCGGACGGCGCACTGGTCAGGCTCCGCATCACGGTCACCGGCAACGGTGTCGAGGTGCTCGGTGACGCCATGCGCCCCGAGCACGTCGAGGCGCTGCTGGCCGCCGCCGGCCTCCGGAACATCCAGCAGATGCTCTGCGGCTGAGCCCACCGGCTCTGCTTACCGGCCCTCGCCGCCGGCCAGGATCGCGACGACGGCCCGTCCGACGTCGGCGGCCGTCGGGCGCGGCGGCACCCGCACGATGTAGGACGAAGCGGCGTCCCGCCCGGCGCTCTCCCCGGGCGCATGGGTCGTCACGACGCGCAGCCCGGGCCGCCCGGTGAGCCCGTGGTCCTCCGCGGCGTACCGCATGGCCAGTACCACGGTCACGGCCATCCCGGTCCCGCTCGCCGTGTGCATCGCCGTAGCCAGATCGGGCGGCTCGAGCGTCCGGGTCGTCCACAGCGCCATGAGATCCGCGGCCCTCCGCAGCGGCGTGACCTGCCCCGGCCGGTCGAGCGTGACGACGGCCGCCTCCTGCCCCTCCTTGAGCAACAGCTGCGCGATGCCGTGCGCGACGAGCCGGAGGGCGATCTCCATCGGACCGAACGCCGGCGGAGTGTTGTCGAGGACGAGCACCGTCCGCTCCAGCACCAGCCGGGGCTCGCCCTCGTGCAACCGGTACAGCAGACTTCCGCGCGCCTGCTCGAGCCGGAACAGCTCCGGCGGCAGCGCCAGCTGGGTGCGCAGCAGGTTGCGCGGCTCTCCACGGCGCCGCAGCCCGACGGTCCCCGCACTGGACCGGGCGGACGCTGCCCGGGCGTCGAGCTGAGCGCTGACCTGCCGTGGAATGTCGGTGATGGCGGCGTGCGCCCGCGGATCGAGCACGGGCAACGCCGCCGCGAGATGCCGGGAGCGCACCGGGAGCGTCGGGTCGGCCTGGACGGCCTCCGGCCCGAGCAGCGCGAGCAGCGTGACCGTCTGCTCGCTCACCTCCTCCGCGGCCGCCACGAGCGCACCGACGGGCACGGTGACCGACCGGTGCGTGGCCGACGCCGCCCGCAGCGCGCCGTCCAGTGCTTGACGCAGCTGCGGCACGGTCGCCTCGGGCGCGGCGAAGGCCGGGTCGAACTCGGCCTGTTCGGCGAGGAGGGCGGCAAAACCGACGCGAGCGGCGGATGGCCACCCCAGTGCCCGGAGCCGGGCCACGCCACGGTGCCCGGCCAGCATCGCGAGCCGCTCGCCCACTCCGTGGCCGCCGGTCAGCTGCACGAGATCGGCAACGACCGAGAGGGGGGCCGCGATACCCGCGGAGGCGAGCGCGGGCACTCCGTCAACGGCGGCCCGGACCACATCGGGCGCGGCCTGCTTGCGCTCCCCCGCGAACGGCTCATCCCCGACCTCGATGTCAACCGTGGTGAGCATTGGCCCATCGACACCGGAATACCCAAACAGATATCTCCCGCTCCCAATTTCAGCGAAGGCTAGATACTCGGTCGAATAGCTCTGGTGAAAGACCTCCGGAGCAAGTTCGGCCAGGCGTTCGCCCGTTTCAATGTCCCACAGAATGACAGGTCCGATGTGATAGCCGATTTCTGTGCCATCCTGCGACAAGCCCTGTAGCGACGCAGCGACGACCACTCCACCATCGGCAAGCCGGAGGGCGCGGATGGAGCGAATCACGTCCCCGGCTTCGATTGACATAGAACATGTTCCCGAATCCAGGTCCCAAGCTTTTACAGCTCCGTCCAGACCGCCACTGACAAGTATCTCAGAACCACCTCCAGACGCCACAAACTCGATACTGTAAATTCCTTTTGTATGACCAACCAGTCGATGCATCAGGCTGCCGTCGGAGTAGTTCCATACCCAAATTGTCGAATCAGCTCCGGCCGCCGCAACAACCATCCGACCATTCATAAGGACCACCGCCGCAACCGAGAATATGGCCTCGTTCACGTTCTGGAACTCCCGGATCAACGCACCGGAAGCCACATCTCGCAACTCAACCCCATACCGGCTCGGCCCACCCGATATTAGAACTTCGGCGCCATACGGATCACGCGCCAATCGGGCTGCATAGCGCAGTCCGGAGAAATCTTTCAAGAATGATCCGGAAATCGGATCCCAGAGCCGCACCACGTCCTGACTCTCCGACACCGCAAGGAGCGCAGACCCGTCCGAACGCACCAAAGTGGACAGATACCACGCGACGTCGTTCGACCTGTCAAATTCGTGCATACACTCGTGGGTTGAGGTGTCCCAGACCCGCGTCACATCGCCGCCGGTCACGAGTAACGGTGAAGAGCCTGGGCGCTCAATGAATTCCACCGCCCTCGAATCGCCGTCACAACGCAAACCAATCGGATCAGTTCCGACAGAAACCCGCCTCGGACCGCTACGCGAAGGAGCTTGCTTCGGCCTCGGCCCGGTCAGTTCCCATATCCGCACGGCGCCGGATACATCCCCCGTCGCCAGCAGCAGGCGACCGTCACGAGCCTGGCCGATCTCACTGCTCCAGATCGTTTCCGAGGCCGGCACCAGAGTGCGAATCTTCACGCGATCATGAAAGTCCCAAACACCTATTTCTCCGTTTTCACCAGCAACGACGGCGACTCTCGGACAGTTTGGCACAATTGTCGCGGCCTCAACGATAGAGCCCACCCAAACAGGGGGCGCCATGACGGCTTCTCCCTCAAGCCGCAATACGCTGGAGAAGCCATCCGTGCCAGCAACCAGGAGCGTGGATAGGCCATCTGATCCTTGCTCGAGTCTCAGTCGGAATATTTCACTAACCGAAGCCTCCAGGCTATGCCTGACCTGACCCGTTTCACAATCCCACACCCGCACCCGACCTTCTTGATCTCCGGTGACCACGAGCCGAGCGCCACGCTCTGAGATCATGCAATCGATCGCCTTCACATCGCCGCGATGCTGGTCGAAAACAAGGCGGAGTTCATTCGACCGCAAATCGAATACCCTGACCTCGCCAACACAACCGGCAACCAGAGAAAGACTGCCGTCGGCCATCGAGACAAAGCGCACCGAGCTGGCCTGAGCACGCGACGGAAAGGTCTGAAGCAATTCGCCGGAAAGCGCGTCCCATAGCCGCACCGATTCGTCGAACGACGCGGTCGCAAGTAGCACTGAACCATCTTCCGCGGCGTGTAGTGCCACGTCGTAAACACCATCGGAGTGGCCCTCAAAAACCATGTGGCACGATCCCGATTCCGGATCCCAGAGACGCACTGCGCCGCGATGGGAGCCGGTGGCGAGCAGCGATCCCCCGCCGGGAAGGCCTACCATCGCGAGTGCGCGAACACCGGGGCGACCATCACGGCCGCCTTGCGGCTCGAAACTGTCCTGCAGGTTTCCGTCAAGGGTGTGCAGCAAGACCGGATTCAGGTCGTCGGCACTCAGGACCGGCGCGGTGATGCGAGCCGGCGCCAGAGATGACCGGCGGACGCTCGCCGCATGGCTGGCCGCCCACTTCGCCAGCGGGCTCGGTCCGACGCCATCGTGCGCATCCATCAGCGTTCTCCGTCTCCGGTCCCGGCGATCAGCAACTCGGCAATTGCTCGCGCCACGTCCGGCACCGCCGCCCGAGGCGCCAGATGCACGCCAAACGGGCCGGACATCGCCGGCCGCGGTCGTTCGCCCGGCGCGTGCGTCGTCGCGACCCGGAGGCTCCGGCAAGGAGTCAGGCGATGGTGACGCGCCACGTGATGCGTGGTGAGCACCACCGTCGCGGCCAGGCCCGCGCTCCCGGCGGTGACGAGCGCCTCGCGGAGATCCGGCGGGTCGTAGCACCGCGTCGTCCACAGGCCCACGAGATCCTCGGCCCCGCGCAGCGGCGCAAGCCGTCCCGGGCGGTCCAGCGTGACCATCGCAACCTCCTGCCGCGCCCGCAGCACCGCGCCGGCCAGGCCGAATGCCAGCAGCCGCAGCGTGGCCTCGACCGGGCCGAACGTCGGCGGGGTGGTGTCCAGGACGATCACGAGCGGTTCGACGAAGATCTGCGGTTCGCCTTCGTGGAGGCGGTACAACAGGCCGCCGCGCGCCTGGAGCCAGGCGTACAGCCGAGGCGGCAGGGCCAGTTGGCTGCGCAGCAGGTCGCGTTGCGGACCGTGCCGCCGCAGGCCGACGGTGGCCGAGCCGGCTCGCGCCGACACGGCGTGCGCATCCAGTTCGGCCTCCACCCGACGCGGAAGGTCGGTGATCGCCGTCGGGGCAACGAACCCGATCTCCGGCAGGTTGTCCGCCTGACGGCGCAGGCGCAGCGGCATCATCGGATCCGCGGCGACGGCCTCCGGCCCGAGCAGGGTGAGGAGCGTGAGCGTCCGGTCGGTCACGGCCTGCGCGCCGGCTATCAGGTCCGCGATCGGCACGGGTGCGGGCCGTGCGCCGGCCGGCGGCCGCTCCAGCGCGGCGAGCAGTTCGCTCCGAAGCCGCGACAGGTCCGCTCCCGGCGGCGCAGGGCGCACGCTCGACGGCGCCTCCTCCAGCAGCAACGCGGCGAGCCCCACCCGTGCGGCCAGGGGCCAGTCAAGCGCACGCAACCGCCGGAACCCAGGGTGTCCGACGAGCCCTTCGAGCGCACCCGAACCCTCGCCCGCGCCGATGAGGTGCGCGAGATCCTCGACCAGCCCGAATGCCGCGTCGAGCCCGGCGCCGGCCAGAAGCGCGAACCGCTGGGCCACGACCTCGCGATCCCGGCCTCGGCGCCGCCCGCCACCATCGCCCGGCGTCGACCCGGCGGTAGGACCGGCCAGCACGGTCACGACCACGTCCTCGCCGCGCGGATGCGATGCCCAGATCGTGCCGTCGCGCCGGGCGGAGAGCCCGAACGGTTCCATCGAGTTGTACCGCTGCCATGAGGTTGCCCCGAGCGCAAACAGCCGGTCGCCGGTGATCGCGTCGTACAGGAGCGCTTCCCCCACCGGGCCTGTCAGCAGAAGCGCCCCGCCGTCCGGAAGTGCCGCAAGACGTATCGCCCCCTTCGGGGGGCTTTCGAACGCGATACGCGCCCGGGTCCCGCGTTCGACGTTCCAGACGCTGATGCCGTCCACGTCGAATACGCCGAGCAATGATGTGCCGTCGCGCAACTCGCACAACGCGACAGAGCTGACGTTACTCGCCTCGAATCGCTGCAGTTCCTCACCCGTCGGCAACCCATACAGCACGACGGCATGCCGACCGCCGACGGCCAGCACGGAGGACCCGTCGCCCAGGCGGCCGGCCGCAATCGAGAAGACCGTGCCGTCGCCCGAAAACTCCACGTGCGGATCAAGCTCGGGGTCTGCTCCGCTGTCGGCGATCCTCCAGCGTGACACGCCGGAGGAAGTAGTTACATAGAGCGAATCCGCACCGTCCGTTTCGGTGACGAAGGATGCGGAGTACCCGGTCAAGGAGACTCCTTCGGGCCCGACCCTGTGTAAGTACTCACCGGTTGCCGGATTCCCGAGATACACCGCTCTTTCGTTCTCGCTGACGATCACCGCATCGGAGCCGTCCGGCAGGGGCGTGGCCGAGACGCCCAGAAACCAGCCGCCTGGTGTGAGCGTGCGCAGCAACCGCGTTCCGCCGTCGAGGTCCCAGATACGGACGGCGTCGGGGGTACCCGTGGCCAGGAGCAGCGCGTCGTCTCGCCCGTGCAGGAATACCGTTTGCGTCTCGCCGTCGACGTGATCGGGAAGGCTGAACTGGCGGAGGACTTCGAGTTGGCGGTCCGTGCCGGCATCCTGCTCCGCTGGTTCCAGCAGCGACCAGACGTCGACGGAGCCGTCGATGCGCCCGGCGGCGAGCAGCAGCCGGCCGTCGTCAAATTCCGCGAGACGGGCCGACCAGTAGGCCTCCGTCGGCCCGTCGACGTGGCGGATGGGCTCGGCAGTGATCGGATCGATGAGGTCGATCCGGCCGTTGTCGCCGAGGGCGGCCAGGAACGACGGATTCCGCCGGTTGCGGGGGCAGTCCGCTCCGGTCACGAATCCGCCCGAGACGAACCGTTGAAGCCGTTCGCCGGTCTGAGGGTTGGATATCAGAAGATCCGGATCGCGCCCGCCGGTCACCAGCCGGAGCACTCCATCGCCGGCGATGATGAATCGGACGATCCCCGAGGCGTCGACCTCGATTTCACATCGTTGCTGATCGGCCGAGGCGTCCCAGACCTGCGCCTGCCGGGAGGAACCCACGGCGAGCAGGACCGTTCCATCGGCAGCGACGTTCACATCGAGGCCGGACAGATCTCCCGAACTGGCCTGGAGAGAACGAACGAGGGTGGCAGTGGCCGCGTCCCAGAGCTTGGCGTAGCCGTCGTCCGAGACCGTGGCCAGCAGGAGCGTGCCGTCGGAAGCGACCGCGAACTGCACGCCGGTCACTTCGTCCTCATGCGCGTCGATGGTCCGAAGCGGCGCACCGGTAGCCGGATCGAGAAGCCGAACGCGTCCCTGCCGATCGCCCAGGGCCACCAGTGATCGCCCGTCCGCGGTCGTGATCGCTGCCACGGCGTCGACCCGAGACTCGTCCAGCGAGAAGTCGTGCCGCTCGTGTCCGGTCAGCGGATCCCACATGCGAACCGTGCCGTCGCGGCATCCGGTGAGGATCGCAACGCCCACGTCCGCGGACCGGAGGACGGCCAGCCCGCGCACACCGAGATCCGAATCCGAGTCCTCTTCGCCCCGGGCCGCCTTGAACGTGTGCAGCAGCCGCGGGGCGAGGTCGGCGACCGAACGCGCGGCCCGGGCCACCCGTGGCCGGGTGGAAACGGTCGCGGCGTGAGCCTGCGCCCAGGCCCGCACCGCGTCGTCCGGATCCGGCGCTGCGCTCATACGGTCGTGGCGAACACGGTCGGGGGCAGGTCGCGGCTGCGGTACCACAGCAGCCTCCGCTCGCGCACGGTCGCGCTCACCGACACCAAGGCCTGCGGCGTCACCCCCACCGGGCACCGCAGCACCAACCGGAACGCGAACACGCCGGCGAGCGGGTTGTGCGTCGTCGCGTAGAGGTGCCAGGCCGGATCGGAGGTGAGCAGGTTGTGCGCCCTGATGTGGGGATCGCTGGTGGTGACGGTGGTCTGTCGCTCGACACTGCCCAGCGACACCGAGACCGGCTCCATCTTGAGCTCGGGCGCGAACTTGAAGGTGTCGGTGGCCTCCTGGGCGTCCACGACCCGCTCCGGTGCCATCGACCACGCGACCGGCGGATCGCCCGGGGTGCCTGCCGACGACAGCAGGAGCGTCAGCACCGCCTGCGTGAATGGCGGGTCGTCGGAACCGGTGGTGAGGGAGAGCGCCAGGCGCGCCATGTGGTACGTGTACCGGCTCGCCTCGGCGAGGGCGAACGTGCGCAGCTCACCCTCGAGCGAGTCCGGCGCGATGGGCACCGCGATCGGGCCGCCGACGCTCACCCGCCCGCCGAGGTCCGCCGCGGCGGGGCCCTCGTCGCCGGGCGCGCGAACCTCGATCTTCTCGAGTTCCATCGTGACCGGGCGCAGGTCCAGGGCCGGCTCATCCATGCTGTCTCCTTCGAGCGTCATCGTTCCCGTTCGGCCGCGCGTTCGTAGAGCTCGCCGGCGCGGTAGGCATCGCCGCGGCGGCGGTGGAGTTCCGCCGCCGTGGGCAGGTCACCGGCGGCTTCGGCCGCGAGCGCCTGCTGCAGGAGCTCCTCCACCGGTATCGGGGTCGCCATGCGGTCCAGGAGACGGCGGAACGGAGTCTGCGGGCGCGGCGCCTGCGGCTGGGGGTCCAGGTCGCGCAGGGCGGCGACCGTGGCGTTGGGCAGCTGCTCCACGATCGGTGGCCCCGCCGAGGCCCAGAGGGTCCACACCGGACGCTGCTCGTCGAGTCGGAAGCGCAGGCCGCGGTCGCCGAGCAGGACCACCGCGTGGCCCGGATCGGGTGCGAACAGGCGGCGGCGCGCCGTGGGCGGCAGGTCCGGGTCGAGGCGGCGGCCGCGGCCGATGTACAGCAGGCCGGGGCCGATGCAGGTCAACGGGCGGCCGACGGCGAAGGTCTCCAGCAGGCCGCCCGGGGCGAGCATCAGGTGGGCGTCGGCGCCCGGGACGATCAGGGCGAGCTCGGCCAGCGGGTGGCCCTCCAGGAGCAGGCGCAGCTCGCCGAGTTCGGCATCGTCGAGGAGCAGGGCGTCGCAGCGGCGGTTGGCGGCCGGATCGGCGATCACACGCACGGTCGGGGACGTCGAGGTCTCGTCGAGCCGAGCGGGGGGTGCCGTCTGGTCGCGCAGATGAAAGCCGGGCGCGGTCATCACCAGCCCCGTGGCGTCCTCCGCCGGGGCGAGCGGCTCAAGCCACCAGCATCCGAACGCGGCGTCGGCGAGCACCCAGAGCCTGTCCTCGCCGACCAGGGCGGCCAGGTGCTGGTCCGGCATCGGCGTGGCCCGGCTGTGCTGCAGGAGCAGGTTGCCCTCGCGGCCGCAGGCGCGGGCCACGAGGGTCACCGGCAGGCGGGCGAACGCCTGCAGAAGGGTCGGCGCGATCGCACCCTGCGCGGCGGTCAGGTCGAGCCGGACGTTCGCCGGGCTCGCCGCGGTCGCTTCGCCCCAGAGCGGTCGCAGCCGGACCGGCTGGTGCCGGACGTTCAGCCCGGCATCGAGGGCACGGCGCACGGCGTCGGCGGTCACGGCGCCGGGCAGGATGAGCGTCGACGACTGGGCCGGATGGGATCGGACCGGGTGAAGTCCGGCCGCGCGGACCAGGTCGAGCAGCGGGCACTCCAGCAGGGTCGACGGCTCGACGGCGTCAGCCGGCCCGGCCGACGGGTGCTGGCCGAAGCCTCTGTCCCGGACGAAGCGGCCCTCGACGAGGACGAACAGCGTGCCGCCCGTGGCGTGGACCACCGAGCGGGCCAGATCGAGCTCGACGGAGGCGTGCAGCCACCACTCGTCGGCGCGGGTGTAGGCGCGCACGTCGCCGTCGCGATGTGCGCCGACGAGACGGCCGGCGCAGCCGAGCGCGGCGGAGGCCGTGCCGAAGCGGGCGAAGATCTCCGACCGCCGGGGCGCCGGGACCGGTGCCGGTCGGCGCCCGGGCGGCGGCTTGGGCGCGTCGGGCGAGGGGCGCTCGGCGGCCTGCCGGGCCGGCTCGGCGATGCGCTCGATGTCGAGCGCCGGGCGCCGATCCCGCCGGGCGGGTGGTGGGTTCTCGGGCGGGTTTCCGCGCCGCCGCCGCCCGGTCACGCGGCCCGCCCGGCGACGGCCGGCTCGGGATCGGGCGGCAGCACGATCGGGGTGCCGAACTCCGCGGCGGCCCAGGTGATGAACCGCTGCCGGGCGCCGGGACGCCGACCGCGGACGGCCGCCGCGTGCACGAGCGCGGCCTGGTCCATCCGGCCCATGCCCTTGGCGACGCTCGTCGCCCACTCCGTGACGCGCACGTCGCTGACCGGGTCCGGCCCGGCCAGTGCCTCCTGAACGTTCAGCAGCGTGGCGAGGGCGGCGGTGTCGCGGGCGCGCTCGGCGATGTCGCACCGGGCCTCGACCAGCTGCCGCAGCAGGATCGGGGCCGACCAGACCGCCGGTGGCGCCGGTGCGGGTGGCGGAGTGTGGCGGGCGAGGCAGGCGCGGGCGTCCGCCGGGCGGTCCAGGACGTGCACGAGCAGCCAGCCGGCCTGGTGCTGCTCGGTGGCGCGCTCGAACATGGGCACCGCGCTGGCCGGATCGCCGATCTCCAGGTACAGGTCGGCGGCCTGCCGGAAAAGTCCGGCGCGCCCGTAGCAGCGGGCGGCTTCGGCGTGCGCGCCGGCATCCCGGTAGCACTGGGCGGCCTGTTCCCAGAGGCTCACCGGGCGCCGCCCTCCCGCAGCGGAGCCTGCCGTGCCGCCGCCGGCGTCTCCTCGACCGGGGCGGCGATGGTGCGGTCGGGTTCGGGCTCGACGTCCGCGAGCTCCTCGACGACCCGCCCATGGGGGTCGACGACCTCGGCCAGCCTGCGCGCCGCGCGCTCGTGGCGCGCGTCGTGGTCGGCGGTGCGTGGCCCGTCGGGCACGTCCTCGACCTGGAAAACCTCCACCTCGCCGGTCTCCACGCGATACCGGAACTGCACCCTCAGTTGCATGGTCGGTCTCCTCGGTGGTCTCAGACGCGCATCGTGAACTGGATGTCGACGACGCCGTCGCGCTCGCTGAACGTCAGCCCCTCGGCGTTGTTCGCGCGCGCGTAGGCGAAGAGCGCCTCGCGAATCGCCTCGCCGAGCGCGCGGTAGAAGATGGTGCGAGCGTGGATGCCCGCGGCCGCGAGCTGCTCCATGGCCTGCGCCCGCAGGGCCTCGGTCCGCTCGGCGATCCGCTGCCGCAGCAGCTCCTCGGCCCGGCCGCGGGCCTCCGCGGTCAGCTGGGGATCGTTGGCCGCCTCGGCCGCGGCGGCCTCGGCCTCGAGCCGCTCGCGCCGCCCGCCCTCGAGCTGCTGCTGGGCGTTGTGCTCGGCGGCGCGCGCGGCGTCGTCCTCGGTGATGCCGCCCCACAGATCGTCGTAGTACGTGCCGGTGCCGGTGGCCGTGAGCGTGCCGTCGAGCCGGCCACGGGCCGTGGCCACCGCCTCCGCCTCGGCCCGCACCTCGTCGGAGAGCCGGACCGTGATCTCCAGCTCCTGTTCGGCGATGTGGTAGGCGAGGTAGCCGTCGTCGAGCGCGAACCGGAACACGTTGCCGTCGCGCTCCCAGCCCTCGGTGCGGTCGAGCACCTCGATGAGGGCGGCGAGGGTCGGGGCGCCGATACTGTCGTCGAGCGCCTCCCGCACGGTGGCCTCGCCCACCGCGGTCGCGGACACCGACGCCAGCCGGCGCATCTCGTGCTCCCACGCCTCGTCCAGCTGCCGGCTGGCCGTGACCTCGACACGTCTGGGGTTGCACATTGGCATGACCTCCGGTCAGTCCTGGAAACGCTGCTGACGTTGCTGAAGCGCCGCGGCCTGCAGGCGCCCGATGGTTTCGAGCAGGTCGGCGCGGTCGGAATGGAAGTCGCGCACGTCGGCGAGCCAGCGGCTGAGGCGACGCTGCAGCTCCCGCAGCTCCTCCAGCGACTCGACGCCCTCGATCTCGTTCTCGGTCTTGGCCAGGAGGGCCTGCAGCTCCGTGAGGTCCGTGACCGAGCCCGCCCGTTCGGGCTCGCGCACATCGTGGTCGCGCAGGATCTGGCTGATCGTCTGCTCGTCGCCGGGCAGCGCCCACAGGTGCGCGAGCACGGAGAGGTCCTCGGGCTCGGCCCGCTTGCGTGCGTGCAGCAGGGCAGTGGCCGCGATCGCCTTCTGCGCCTTCACGGCCCGCCGGTCGGAGAACACGACCTCGCCGGCGCGGAAGGCCCGCAGAATCGAGATGAGCTGATACCGTACCGGCTGAAGATCGACGGCGGCGACAGCGTGCTGCAGCCGCTCGAGACTGCCGAGCGGGAAGTCGGGGCGGTCGGGCAGCTCGGCCGGGCCCTCCAACGCGGCCTGCTCGTGGGCCCAGCCCAGGTCCAGCACCGTGCCGATCGCCTCCTCGGAGACCGGCCGCACGGTGTACCGGAACAGGAACCGATCGCAGAAGGCGCGCAGCATCGGGTCGTCCGGGATGTCGTTGGCCGCGCCGAACAGCGAGATGAGTGGCGCGTCCTCCTGCAGCGGCCCGTTCTGGAAGTGCCGCTCGTTGATCAGCGTCAGCAGCGTGTTGAGAATCGCGCTGCTGCCGTTGAACACCTCGTCCAGGAACGCGATGTGGGCCTTGGGCAGCATGCCCTCGGTGTTCAGCACGAGGTCGCCCTTGTGGAAGCTCGGCACGTGGATGGTGCCGAAGAGCTCGTCGGGCTCGGTGAACTTCGTCAGCAGGTACCGGAAGTACTTCGCCCGCAGCATGGCGCTGAACCGCTCCAGCACGCCGGTCTTCGCGGTGCCCGGAGGGCCGATCAGCAGCACGTGCTCGCGGCACAGGGCGGCGAGCGCAACGATGTCCACCGCGGCGTCGCGCTCCACGAAGTGGTCCTTGATGCGCCGCAGCTGCATGTTGAACGCGAGGACGAGCTTGCGTACCTCAGGATCGAGCTCGGTCGTCACGCGCTGGTCTCCAGTTCTGGCTCAGCGGCCGCCTCGGCCGGCGGCACGTAGAGCACCACCGTCACGTCGTCACCGGTGCTCCCGGCCGCGGGGCCCGGACGAACCGGCGGCGTCGCGGCGGTGCTCTGGTCCTTGGTGTGCTCGCCCCGGCGCAGCCGCCCGACAACGGTCCCGAGATCGGCCGGCCGGACCACGCCATGCGGGTCGTTGAGCAGCTGATGGGCCCGGGCGTCGCGGAAGATCGAGCGGATCTGGTCGCCGTTCATGCCGTGGGTGACATCGCCGATCCGGTCGAGCAGCATCGGCGAGACGTCGATCTCGAAATGGTCGGCGTGCTTCGTGGCGATCTCGCGCCGGGCCTCCGGATTGGGCAGGCCGATGGCGATGGGCCGGAAGCGGCTGGGGCGCAGGAGTGCGTCGTCGATGATGTCGAGGCGGTTCGTGGTGCCGATGATCAGCACCGGTACGTCGGGCCGGAACCCGTCCATCTCGGTCAGCAGCTGCGCCACGATCGCGTTGCCGGCCCGGGATCCACCGTCCTGGCCGCCGGAGCGGCGCCCCGCGATCGAGTCGATCTCGTCGAAGACGATGACGGAGGGGGCGTTGCGACGAGCCTCGGCGAAGATCTCGCGAATCTTGCGTTCGCTCTCGCCGACGTACATGTCGGTCACCTCGGGCCCGGAGACCACGAGGATCGTGGCGTTCATCTTGGTGGCCACCGCCTTGGCGAACAGCGTCTTGCCGGTGCCGGGCGGGCCGAAGAAGATGAACCCCTTCGGCACCAGCTCGGAGCGGTACTTCTTGGGGATCTTGTCGGGCTCGTTCAGCAGCGTGATCGCGGCCTCCAGCTCCTCCCGGACCTCCCGGTAGCCGCCGATGTCGTCGAGTGAGACGTTCGGTACCTCGAACGAGCTGGCCGTCGTGTTGGCCTTGAACCGCCGCAGGACGTTGAGCAGATCCTGGAAGTCGCCGCCGCTCGGATGGGCGCGGCCGGCGTAGATCATCGCGTGCCGGAGCCGGACGGCGCTGAGTCCGGCGATGTGTTTGTGCAACTGGATCGCGTCGAACCGGTCGAACCGCTCGGCCTCCGCCCGGGTCACCAGCGCCATGCCGGTCGGCATCGGCTTGCCCGTCTCGGACATGACGTCCTTGGGCAGGATCTCGACGTCGATGCGCACCGCGAAACGGTTCGCCAGCACCTCCGGGATCACCAGCGACGGGTCGACGAAGGCGAGCAGCACGACCTTGCTGCGTTCGTACAGAACATCGATGAGCTCCCGCGCCTCGGCGCCGAGCGTCGCGTCGCTGCCACCGGCCAGCAGGTCGAGGTGCGCGACGAGGATCATGTCGCGCTTGCCGCAGTCCCGCACCGCCGCCTGCAGCTCGATCAGGATCTGCTGACGGCGGCCGCCGGTCGCGTCGGCCGGACGGCGAGCGGTGGCCGCCTCCGCGGGCACGGTGTACACCTGCCGCCCGCAGCGCCCGGCCACCTCCAGCGCGAGGTGCTCGACCAGCAGCTTCTCGCAGCGAACCAGCACCGAGAGGTCGGCCTGCAGGAACTGCACCGCGTTCTGGATCTCTTCGTCATAGGCGATCCGGACCGCGGTGGCATCGTCGATGACCTCCGGGTGCCGGTCCTCCGGGCGCGGCGGCTCGCCAGCCGCGGGTAGTGCGAGGGCGTCCTCGGGCTCGGCGGCTGCCCCCGCCGGGGCACTCGCGGCCGGCAGGACGCCCGGCGGCAGGTACACCGCCTGGTCGGGTGCGGCCCGGCCGACCTGGACGCTGAGATGCACCACCGGCGTGTCGAGCAGCGGCTGCAACGGCTGCAGGCCCAGGGCCGGCTGCTCGCGCAGCAGCTCGGCGAGCGTGGTGCGGCCGTCGTGCTCGGCCTCGGCGAGCCGGTCGTTGAACGTGTCGGCATCGCCCATCGGCACCACGGTCACGGTGGTCCGCGCGGCCATCAGCCACCTCCTGGGATCGTCAAGCTGGCTCGGTGCCGGCGGACGAGGTCGAGCACCGGCCGGTACCACGTCCGGTCGAGCAGGATTCGACCGGCGATCGTGGTGCCCGGCGCCGCCGGATCACCCGAGCCGCTGGCGATCCGCTCCTCGATGCGGAGCCCGAGTCCGTGGCGGCGCTGCTCGTCGTCATCGGCACGCAGCATCGGCAGCCAATAGAGCAGCACCGCGACCGTGTGCGGGCTCGGCCGGCCCGTCAGGTCCCGGCGGGCCGCCTCGACGGCGGCGTCCCACCCGGATCGGTGCCAGAGGAACGCCCCGACGTACACGTCGAGCAGCACGGCCGGCCGCTCCTGGCGCAGCTGATCCAGCACCTGGGCCCGCCAGCGCAGCACGAGCGCGTCGGCGCTGGGGGCCGCGCAGGCGCGGACGAGCACGGCGGCGCCGCCCGGGCGGGTCAGCAACCGGTTCAGGGCATTGCGGCCCGCGGCGACCCCGTCCGGCGCGGCGGGGCGGTGCAGCACCATCGTCAGCGGCGAGGCGGTGAGCAGCTTCTCCACGAGCTCGGGCGCGGCACCGCCCGCGGGCGGCTCGGCGCTCATCGCCGGCCCGGCGACGGCGTGCCGGGCCACGCACTCGGCCCAGCCGGCATCGCGGCGGGTGAGCCGGACCGGTGGTACCGCGTCCAGCAGCCGCCCGCTGAGCTCGGGCTGTGCTCGGCCCCCGATCGCGGCGGCCAGCATCAGCGCCGCCGGACTCGCCCCACCGGCGTCGCCCAGGGGTGGCTCGCCCGCGCCGATGCGCGCGGACGCGGCGCCGGTCGCCCAACGCAGCGTGTGCACGGTCACGGGATCCGGTGCGCCGAGCGCGGCCAGACCGGTGAGCGTGCCGGTCGGCGGCGGCCCGTCGGGCTCGGCCGACCATCGCAGCACCCGGCGGGCGGTCGTCAGGGCGTCCACGACGCCCCCGGGTGGTAGGCGGCGGGCTGCATCGCCTTGCCGTTCCAGGTGTAGGCGCGCAGCACCCGCTTGCCCGTCTCGTCGATGTTGATGAGCGCGGCGAGGTGCCACGCACGACGAAACGTGCTGGCGTGCAGGTCGACGTCGATCGACGAGAGGCCGATGCCCTTCGTCGCCGGGAAGAGATGGGTGTGGTACCAGCCGACCAGCCGCACGTCGCCGCCCGTCCGCGCCACCATCTCGTTGATGCGCAGGAAGCTCTCGCCGGTGAAGGTGAAGTGCAGCAGGGAGGCGCCGGTGCGCTCGGCCGGAATGGCGGAAGTGACCTGCACCAGCTGGCCGCCGCCGACGCGGTCGCGCAGGAGCCGGCCGACGAGGAACCCGCCCTCCTCGACCTCGTTCGACAACGGCATGTCATGCAGCATCAGCGGCTCGACCGGGGCGGCCAGCACGGCGGTGACCGCCCCGGGCTCGGCCTTGACGGCCGGCTCGACACCGAGCTGGTCGAGATCGGCCAGCGGCGGTTCGGGATCGGGCAGCTCCTCGATGTGCAGCACGCGCGGGCCGGTCCGGCGCGTGTCGACATCGACCGTGCCGTGCAGGCGCGGCGCGGGCCGCTCCATGGTGATCGCCTCGAGCCCCGGGCCGGAGACGCCGAAGCCCCACTGCCGCTCGTCGGGGTGCCGAGCGGCGAGCAGTCGCTGCAACGGGCGGCCGATGACCTCGCGGACCGAGTGCGGATGACGGTAGATGAGCCGGCCGTTGCGGACGATCTGCACGGTCACATAGCCATGGCCGGAGCGCAGGTTCACGAGCGCCGGCTCGCCGCTCAGCTCGTGCAGGTCGCTGATGGGGTGGAAGTTCAGGATGAACGTGACGTCGCGCAGCGGCTCGCCGAGCGCGGATTCGAAGACCGGCACGAGGATCGAGAGCAGATCGATCCGGCTGTCCCGCACGTAGTCGTCGGTGCGGTACAGGTCAATCCAGAGACTCATTGCCGGCCTCAGCCGATTCGCTGCATCGTCGTGCGGAACACGGTCGGCAGTTCCCGCCGCACCGGGATGACCGGCGAGCCGCCCATGGCTTCGATCTCCTCCTGGTGGTAGACGGCCCACATCGCGGCGTCCGGGTCGTAGAAGTTGACCCGCGGCACGGTCGTGTCGTCCGGCGCCGCGTCGAGGCCGAACACGTCGTAGTTGCGGTAGGCGGCGATGTCGAGGATGACTCGGCAGATCTCGCCGAAGTCCTTCGCCGGATACCACGAGTCGGCGAGCTGGCCGAGACACACCAGGCCGCGCGGCGCGCCCGGCGAGGCGGTGCGTTCGCAGTCGTACGTCGGAAACACGTTCGGGTGGTAGTACGGCGTGAGCCAGAAGACCTTCGGCGCCGTCGCCGGAAAGCCGGGCACGAGCAGGATGCGGACCCGGTGCCGTTCGACGATGGTCGGCGTTCCCCCGGGTTCCGGCGGCGGGCCGAAGCTGCGCTGGTTGAAGGCGAGGTCGTAGCGCGTGGGCAGGAAGTCGGTGTCGGCGCGCACCTCGATGCCGTGGGAGCGCCCGAAGCCGACGATCTGACGACGCACCCGGCCCAGTGCCGCCTCGCGGTCGTCCGGACCGGAACTGCCGGCCCGGCTCTCGAAGCCGATCTGCAGGCGTGCGCCGTCCTGGATATTGGCATCGGCGAGGGTCTGCTCGGGGTTGAGCCGCTGCTGCTCGCCGTCTTCCCCGACGTTGTTGATGACCGTGCCGCGCGTCGCGACCGCCGGGTCTTTCCCCGTGTACCCGCTCGCCACCACCTCGCTGGCGAGCGTCGTGAGCGAGACGGCGGCCGGCGTGTCCTGCAGCCGGAAGCGACTGCCGTCGGGGCCCTGGACGACGAGATCGCGCAGCAGGTAGTGGGCGCCCTCCGGACCGGCCACGGTCCACGGCAGCTGCGAACGCTCCAGCTGCGACCGGACGTACGTCACGTCGGAGGACGAGACCGTGTAGGCGACAACGTGCTCGGTGGCCAGCTCCATCTGAGGATTCAGGCCGAGCGCGGTGAGTTCGGCGGCGGCCTGCTGCGCGGTCTGCGGATCGCGTGTCGAGAAGAAGACGTGGCAGGTTCGCGCGGTTTCCGGGGGCTCCTCGCTGATGTAGCGCTGGTAGAGCCGGTAGAGTCCCTCATTGCCCTGATAGAGCCGGGTGGCCCGCGACAACAGGCGACGGTAGCCCTGCTCCACCAACCCGGGATCCAGCCGCGCGAAGATGCCCTCCCACCAATCGATGGCGGACCCCTCGGTCGGCCAGCCGGGCAGCATCGCGGCAGGGTACTGGATGGCGGTGAGCAGGCGCCGTGACGATGGCAGGTCGCTGAACGCGGCGGCGATGAGATCCAGCAGGTCGGCGCGATCCTCGGGGTCGAGGCGGATGTCAGGCCGCGGACGCTCCGGCTCGGAGCCTTGACCTGCTAACTGGCCAGTCGTAACCAACGGTACCCTCCATCGGGCTCCCGGACCGAGATGAACTCTGCCGGCGCGACGCCGATGGCTGCCAGCGTTGCGTCCGGCGGCGCCACCCGGATGCGCTGGGTCACGTCCGGCCTGACCGGCCGGCCGCAGTGGGGACAGTCGATGACATCGGCGGCGGGTGCGTCGATGGTGTAGTCACCGCCGCAGTGGTAGCAGCTGCCCGGAACGGGAAACATCCCCCGGGCGAGCGGCTCGGCGCCGGCGGGAAGCGCGGCGAGCAGCGTGGCGACCGTCGCCGCGCTGCCGACGGCGACCTGCTCGGCGGCGATGGGTGTGCCGTGGAAGGGGCAGGAAGGGTCGCGGCGGGCGGCGAAGGGCTGGGTCCGCCCGGTGAGCGTGGCGATCTCCAGGAACCGCCAGTCGACTTCGTGGCCGAGCATCAGCCGCACCGCGGCGACCGTCATCCAGCCGGCCACCAGCGTCGTCGTGATGATGGACGCGCCGTACGGACTCGCGCCGCACCGTTCGGCGTCATCGTTCTCGGCGCGTTCCTGGGCGGTGAGCGTGCAGCCGTAGCAGGACTCCTCGGGGCTGAGCCGCAGCCGGACCTCGCCGCCCCACGGGTTCGTGCCACCGTCCACCAGGGGTGCGCCGGCGTCGGCGCACCGAGCGAGCAGGGTCATCCGGGCATGGCGGGAGTCGAGGCAACCGAGCACGACGGCGGCGTCGGCGAGCTCGCCGACGCCGACCCCGGCGGGCAGCTCTGCGTTGCGCGCCGCGACCGCGACGTCCGGAGCGAGCCGCCGCAGACTCCGGGCGGCGACAGCGGCCTTCGCCGAGCCCA
>NZ_JBEPEH010000050.1:0-91242 GCF_040300725.1 Dactylosporangium sp. NPDC000244 | reverse complement strand
TCAGACAACACCAACGGGGTGATAGGACGCCCGGTCCTCGGCATCCCACCACCCTACACCCACTTATTAGGCGAACTTACGGCGCAGGACACTAGCTCGGCATTGGAGGCGCCGCCCGCGGCACCGTATCGCGAAGCGCCGCGTGTCGGGCGCGGTGCCGCGGGCGGCGCCTCCGGCGGCCGGCGGGTAGGACGGAATCACGCGACCACGGCGGCGGCCGCCATGCCTATCCCGGCCACCACCGCGAACACCGCCCGCCAGCCGGCCTGCTGCCCGAGCCAGATGCAGAGCGGAACTCCGAGCGCCCGGGGCGAGCGCTGCTCCCGGTCGAGAACAGTGCCACCACCCGGCCGCGCACGGCGACCGGGAAGGGGCCGGTCACGGTCGGGGAGACGACGGACCAGAACAGGGCTTGGGTGAGGCGGTGACGAGGCGGGCGCCGGCCAGCGCCGCGTACGTCGACGCGACCGCGGGCACGGCGTTCGCGACGGCGAACAGGGCCAGGGTGATGCCGAGCAGTCGGCGGCGGGATTTGGTGCGTCAGCCAGGTAAGCGGCACGGACGCCAGCACGACCATGACGGCGTGCCCGCTGACCATCAGGTACAAACCCCGGACAAATCCTTCGCGCCGTGTACGCCGTGGACGAGGCAAGCACGCCGTAGGCCGCCGCACCGGCCGGATCCGGCGACTGCTGTTGGTCCTCGCCCTGCTTTCGCCTCTGCTGATCACCTCGCGGGGTGGTCGATGACCTGCCACAACAGCCCCGCGTCGGCCAGAGGGCGGCGAGTCTCGACCGCAACGGGCACTCGCGGAACGCCTGTGTTGGCCCGCTGAACCGGCTGTTACAGGTACTGGCCGGTCGCGTCGCTGTCGGTCTTCGACACCTGCACGGACACCACGTTGGCGAGGTTGATGACCACACCGTTCTCGTTGGCGGCGCGGTCATACTTCGCATGGGTCAAGACCAGGCCCCGCCGCTCGTCCAGGGCACAGACAATCGCCTTCAACGCCTCCTCCGGTCCACCGAAGTCCGCGCTCAGCAGGGACACGTCTTCTCCACCTACCGGGTGGAATCGCATGACCAGTTCGATGTTGTCAACCACGACTGGCCCCCTTTCGCAGGGAATCGGGTGCGCTGCGCTCTCTCCCGGCCCAGCGCCCGCAGCCGTGATCACGGAATCGGACATAGCTCCGGCATCCAGGCAGTATCCGGCCGCATCTCGGCGAGTCCAGACGATGTCAAGTATGACCGATCCGAGGCTGGTGACCAATTTTCACCGCACCACGATGGCAGGAGATCGCGGCTGCTCCGCATGCCGCTTCGGCCGAGGTGTGTTGGCCCGCGCGTCGGTCCGGGCCGACGATCATGCGGCCGCGTCCGTCAGCCGAAACCTACCGCCCGCGATCTCCTCACCCGTCCCGGCGATCTCGACCCCGATCGACCGACCGACGCCCCGGCGGACACCGCATGCCTGCTCGTGCTCGACGGCGCCAACCGTGCCGCGCCGCACCGGGCCGGCCAGCGGTCCCGCCCGAGCAGGTCCTCCACCACCCGCAGGGACACCAAGCCAGTTGCTCATGTGCTGACTGAGTGGCCCGTCCAGCTGCTGGATGCCTCCGCGGTCGAGCTACCGCTGACCGGCCGGCGCGGCACACTGAAGGTGGGCGTCTCTACCGAAGCGGACCCGACTGCTGGAGCCGTTCCAGCTGTAAACCGACCGGAGCCCGCGCGGAGTACTTCCGCACCGACCGGCCGGTGCCGATGCCAGAGCTGCCCGCGACCACAACCAGCGCCTGCCTGAACTCGCCCACCATCCTCGACGGGGTCGAACAGATCGCGTCAGCCGCGCCCATTCCTACCGCGGTGGCATCCATCCGGAGACGACCGTGACCCAGCCAACGCCGACCACCCCCGCAACGGGCACGTACCGCATCATGGCTGCCCGCTCCGCCGTCAGGTTCCAGACCAACCACCTCTTCGGCCTGACGAACGTCGCCGGCACGTTCGCCGTCCGCTCTGGCCACATCGTCATCGCCACACCGATAACTGCGTCGACCGCGACCGTGTCCATCGACGCGGCGAGCTTCACCACCCGCAACCGCCGACGCGACGCGGCCGTGCGTTCGGCGAAGTTCCTCGACACCGCCCATCACCCTGACATCACCTTCACATCGCACGGCGCGCGCCGCTACGGCAACCAGTGGTTGGTGCACGGCGACCTCACCGTCCGCGCCACCACCCGCCCGGTCGAACTCACCATCGAGCACCTCCAGACCAGAGACGACGAGCTGCGTGCGCAGGCCACCGCTCTCATCGACCGCTACGCCTTCGGCCTCACCAAATCCAAAGCCATCACCGCCCGCTACCTGAACCTCATCCTCGAGGTCACTGCCACCCACAGCTGAAGCCGACCGGCGGCCCCTCCGTCCGTCACGGCGCCTCCCTGCGATACACGCACGAGGTGGTGCGTTGTTGGTCGTCTTAAGAATGCCGCGGACTGCTAGTTCGACGGGCAGGCGTCAGATCGCGAGCCGTTCGCGCACTCCGATTGAATCGCCAGGTTCGACCCGCTACGCTCAATCGCATGCATCCCTGTTTCATGCAGGGATGCTATGGGTGGGGTTTCAAGTCCCCCCTTCGACACACTTTTGTGGCATACCTGCCCTATTTTGGTGGCGAGTGTTCAAGTGGTCCTGAACACTCGCCATACGCATCTCTGCACACCTGTGGGGGTGCGTCATGACGCGCCCGATCGCTCCGCTCATCTTGTCATCCGGTGGCGATGAGCCGCACCGTCCGCTGGCCCGGCCGCCACTCCCCCTCGCCGCGCCGGACGCCGACGAGTGGCCGGTGCAAGCCCCGCGTCTGGGAGATCGTCAAGAACCACGACTTCCGGTCCGCCCCCGTTGCCGGCATCTACATCCGCGGCAGCCGCGACCACGACGCGCACCGGTGGCGGATCGACGCCGCCGCCAACACGCTGCGCGAGCGAGCACGGCCACGAGGTCACCGTCGACGTCGACGACACGTGGCGGCCCGCCGCCGAACGTGAATCCGCCCGTAGCGGCCGTGCCGAGGAGCGCACCGACCGGCTCGACGAACGCGCCGGCCTGGCTGCCGAACGATGCGACGCCCGGCAGGCCGCCGCGCACACTGCACCCTTGACGGCATCCTCGCGCACACAGACGTTCGGTGTCCGCTCGGGACCTCGCGGTCGCTCCGGCCATGCGGCCGGACCGCACGGGTCAACCACGCCGCTGACCCGGCCGAGCACGGCCGGGTCAGTTGTGGCCAGTGGTTCATCCGCGTTCGGGTGCGGGCTCGGCTGCCATGGGTGCCCGCACTCCCTTGAACAGCAGCCACCCGCCTGCGATCACCTCGAAGAAGAAGGCCGGCATGTAGTGGATCATCACACCCCCGGCGGTGTCCTCAGCGCCGGAGAGCACGAGGGTGGCGAGGTTGCCTGCCGTCATCACGACATACGCCAGAACTCCCCAGGCGGACAGGGCGCGGGGAATGTAGTTCGACGTAAACAACAGATAGGCGAACACGCCATTTCCCAACGCGAGGAAGATAAGCCCGAGGTTGAAACCTGCGGCATGCGCGCCGACGTACGTGTTCGCCAACGCCTGTAGTTGGTCCGGGCTGAGCGCTCCTGCGGTGTCGGAGCCGCTCAGGACCGACGATGCCGTGAGGAAACTGAGCCCGTTCATGGCCATGATGGTCACCTGCACGGTTCTCCACAGCACGGCGAGCAGGGCAAGGCCTGGATTCACCTTCTTGAGCAGCACGTAGAAGGCCACGGCCATCACGATGCCGGCGGCGAAGATGAGGACGTCGACGGCGACAGCGATACGGAACAGCTGTTCTGACGCCACGATGTTGCGTGCCGTCGCCGCGGCATCGCCGGCCACGATGATCTGGCCGGGTACGTAGGCCTGGGAGAAGAATCCTGCCGCCATCAAGAGCAGCAGTACGAACCCGGCGACTCGTGCCGCTGTGCGCTGGGACCTGTCGATCGTCATGGCACGATCCTGCAGCGGAGGCGGCGATCGCGTATCCGGCCAAGGACCTGAGCCGCGCCGACCATAGTGGGAGGACGAAGCCGTACTTTGGTCGGCTGATACGTTTCCCGCCGACCGCTGCCGCTTCAGTCGTACCAAAGTTACGACAGTCGACCACAGATCCGTTCCGGCGCCACTGGCAAATCTCGGCGGATGACGCAACGCGCAGATCAGGACCGCGCGGTCGGCGGCCGCCACGGTGTTCGCGGGATGGGCGACGAGCAGCCCGCGATCGAACCCGAGCCCGCCGCAACAGCCGCGGCGGCCGCTACGCCGGCGAGCTGTTCCTCGACGCCGAACGCGGCCTGCTCCTGCTACGGGAGAAGGGCGGCACCGTCCGCTGGCAGCCGATCAACCTCGACGTCGCCACCAGCCTCGCCCAGCACGCCGCCGTCCGCGGCGCGGTCCCGCCCACCGATTCCCTGCTGCGATACCGGAATGGCGCTGCCCTGACCGGCCGCCGCGTCGCATTACCGCCGGGACCGTACGCCACGCGCTGGTCACGAAGGCCGCACGACCCGGCCACCGATGACGGTGCGGACCACGCGCTCGCGGGCGGCCCAACCGTGAAACGGACTGTTCCGGGAACGGCTGCGGTGGCCGTCGATCCGGATCGGGGCGCGCATCCCGGTCTCGACCAGGCAGAGGTTCGCCGGCTCCCCCACCCGCACCGGTCGCCCCGCCTGGTCTCCGATGCCGCCGATCCGGGCCGGCACGAGCGAGAGCACTTCGATGAGGCGCTCCCAGTCGACCTCGCCGGACTCCGGCGAGCGCAGTACCTCGGCGACGACGGCGAGTGCCGTCTCCAGCCCGGTCAGCCCGAAGGCCGAGTCGGCCCATCCCCGGGCCTTCGTCGCCGCCGGGTGCGGCGCGTGGTCGGTGGCCACGATGTCGATGGTCCCGTCGATGAGCGCGTCGCGCAGCGCCATGGTGTCGCAGGCCGAGCGCAGCGGAGGATTGACTTTCAGCGCAGCGCCCGCGCGGAGCGCCTCCTCGTCATCGAGGACCAGGTGGTGCGGGGTGACCTCACAGGTGATCGGGATTCCTGACCGCTTCGCCTGCCGGATCAGCTCGACCGATCTTGCGGTGGACACATGACAGATGTGGAGATGGCCGCCCGTGTCAGCGGCGATCGCGAGGTCCCGGTCGATGATGCGTTCCTCGCCGGCCGGGGGCCACGGTGCCGCACCGGCCCGGCTCGCCACCCGCGCGTTGATGACGCCGGCCCCCACCGTCGCCGGGTCCTGCGCGTGCTGAGCGAAGACGACGCCGAGGTCCCTGGAGGCTTCCAGCATCGCGCGGACGAATACCGGGTCTGACACACAACGGCCGTCGTCGGAGAAGATGCGGACCCCGGCGGCGGCGAGCGCCGGCACGTCGACGAGCCGGCGGCCTTCGAGGTCGATCGTCACCGCCGAGACCGGGTGGATGCGGGCGGTCTGATGCGGCGCGCGGCGCAGCAGATCGGCGACCCGTGCAACCCGGTCGGTGGGTGGCGAGGTGTTGGCCATGGCGAACACGTCCGAGTAGCCGCCCGCCGCCGCGGCGGCCGTTCCCGACACGAGATCCTCGGCCTCGGTGTGGCCGGGGTCCCGTAGATGTGTGTGCAGGTCGACGAGAGCGGGCAGGAGCATCCGTGCGGTTTCCGGCGAATCGGTGCCGGCGGGCTCGATCGAGCGGATCTCGCCTGCGGCGATGGTGACGTCGACGAGTGGGCCGCCCGGGGCGATCCGGACGGCGTCAAGCCGCGGCACGGTTACCCCGGACGGCGAAGACTGGCCCGTCGTGGCAGACCAGGGGACCCTCCCGAAACGAGTCACCGGCGTACGGGATCGCACAGCCGTGGCAGTAGCCGAGGCCGCAGGCCATGTGCGCCTCGAGCGAGACCTGCAGCGGCACCTGCCATTGGGACGACAGGTTCATGGCGAGCTCGGTCAGGCGTTGGGACCCGCACACCACGATCCCCCCGGGCGGCCGACCGGCGAACTCCTCGGTGAGCGTCCGGTCGAGCGCCTCCACCGAGCTCGAACCGTCACTGTCCGTCACGGGTATGGCTTTCGCGCCCAGCTGGGCGCAGTCGGACCGCCCGATGACTCGGTCGGCGGTTCGGGCGCTCAACACCGCCGTGGTGGCGATGGCGGCGTCGGCGGCGTCCTCGACGAGGGTCATGAACGAGCAGATTCCGATTCCCCGGCCGATCAGCAGCAGTGAGGTGGCGGTACCGGGGATGTCGAAGCCGCGGCCGAGCGGACCGACGATCAGGAGCGTGCTGCCCTCCTGGGCCCGGCTCAGCGCATCGGTGCCCGGACCCTGGACGTTGTAGATGACCTCGATGTCGCCGGCGTCGCGGTGCCGACGGTGAATCGCCATCGGCCGGGGCAGTTGGACGGCTCTTCCCGCCGCTTCGGGCACGCTGATCATGACAAACTGCCCGGCTTGGGCGCTCGCCGCGATGTGCGGCGCGTGCAGTACCAACCGGAAAATGGTCGGCGCCAGCCGGGCGTGGCTGACGACGATCGCCGGCTCGCACGCCGGCTCGGGCCGGTGACGGGCGGGCAGCGCGTCGAGCATGGCCGCCGGAAGCATCGCGGTCATCGCCGGGCGTCCAGCCGGTACATGGTCTCCAGGAGCACGGCGGTGCCGTCGGCGATCTGCTCGGCGGTGCTGAACTCGTCAGGGGAATGAGAGAGTCCACCATGGCTCGGCACGAACACGATCCCGGCCTCCGTGAGCCGGCTGATCTGCTGGGTGTCGTGGCTGGCGCCGCTCGGGATCACGACGGCGTCGAGGCCCAGGCCCGCCGCCGCGTCGCCGGCCGCCGAGCGCACCTCGCTGGACAGGTCCACCGGCGGGGTGTCGGCCAGTTCCTCGATCTCGATGTCGACGCCACGCCGGCCGGCGACCGCGCGGCAGTGCCCGCTGACCGCATCCGTCGCCGTGCGCTGGCGGCCGTGATCGGTCTCGCGGACGTCGACGGTGAAGACCACCCGGCCGGGGATGATGGTGATGGCGCCCGGCTCGACGGTCAGGGAGCCGACGGTGATCCGGGTGTTGACCTCGGCCGCGGCCAGGGCCAGCCGTTCACAGCCGAGCACGCATTCCGCGGCGGTGGCGAGTGCGTCGTGGCGGCCGTCCATCGGTGTGCCGCCGGTGTGGGAGGCCACGCCGGTCAGCGACACGCGGAGCCTGGTCGAGCCGGAGACGGTGTCGACGAGCCCGATCGGCACGCGGCGGTCCTGCAGCACGGTGCCCTGCTCGATGTGCAGCTCCACGAAGGCACTCCAGTCCCGCGCATCCCACCGGGCCGCCTCGGCGTCGTGCGGCGCGAGTCCGCACTCGGCCATCGCGGCTGCAATGGTGGTACCGGTGCTGTCCGTCAGCTGGTGGAGATCTGCCGCACCGGTGAGGCCGGCGACGATCCGGCTGCCGTTGCAGGCCTGGCCGAACCGGGCGCCCTCCTCGGCGGCGAAGGCGACGAACCGCCACGGGTGATGGCGGGGCCGGTCGTGGGCGCCGGCGGCGGTGGCCACCGCCAGCGCGCCGACGACTCCGACGACTCCGTCATACGCGCCGCCGTGGGGGACGCTGTCCAGGTGCGAGCCGGTGCCGATCGCGCCCGGTCGGGGCTCGGCATTGGGCGGCAGCTCACCGATGGTGTTGCCGGCGGCGTCGGTGTACGAGGCGATACCCAGCTCGGCCAGCTGCCCGGCGAAGAGTTCGTGTGCCTGGCGTTCGAGGCGGGTGTATGCGAGTCGGGAGACCCCTGGACCGGGTTCGGACAGGGCGGCGTACTGCCGCAGCGCGTTCTCCAGCCAGGTGGCCTGCAGGGTGCGGAAAGTGGCATGGGTAGGCATGAATGCTCCTGCGATGGCGGGTCGGCTAGAGATTGGTGTGCAGCTGGGGCGGGTCCAGGGTGATCGCGCAGTCGAACCGGTGCCCCCGGTCCCGCATCATCGTCGCCACCGGCAGCAGCGGCCGGAAGTTGGTGAGCTGGGTGGCGACGAGCGCCACGGTTGACTCCGGCGGCAGGTCGGCGGAGGTGAAGAGGAGCCCGCGTTCCTGTACGACGGTGACGCGCCGGGCGTGCATCGCGGACGCGGCCACGTGCGCCAGGACCGCTTCCTCCTCGCCCTCCAGGCTGAGCACGACGGTCACGCCGCGGGCGCTGAGGATGGCGGCGATCGCGGCACCGACCTGGTTGGACACCTGGGGGTCGTAGCCCAGATCGATCCACCGCTCGGCGCCGTCGGACCTGGTCAACGGGGCGGTGAGGACGGAAAGGCCGGCTAGGTCGGACATCGGGCTACCTCGTTCCTCGAAGGGGCTAGGCGGGCGTGACGTCACGGTGGAGCAGAGCGGAGATCGTGGCGACACCCGCCGACTGGCAGCGGGAGCGCAGTCCACGAACGACGTCGACCATCGCGAAGGGACGGCTGAAGCTGGCAGTGCCGACTTGCACGGCTGACGCTCCGACGGAGAAGTACTCCAGGGCGCCGTCGGCGGTGCCGATCCCGCCGCAGGCGATGACCGGCAGGTTGACGGCCTTCGCCGCGAGCCAGACCAGCCGCAGGACGATGGGGCGGATGTGTGGGCCCGTGAGGCCGCCGACGTAGTTGCCGAGCGCCGGTTTGAGGCTGCCCGGTTCGAGCGGCAATGACGGGACGGAGTTGGCGATGCACACCGCGTCGGCGCCGGCCTCCTGGGCCGCCAGGGCACACTCCGCGATGGAGGCCACCATCACGGGCAACTTGGCGATGAGCGGCTTGCTGGTAATCGCCCGCAGCCTGGAGATCGTGTCGAACAGGGTGGCCGGGTCGGATCCGATGTCACGGCCGTCGGTGTCGAGGTTGGGGCACGAGACGTTGATCTCGTATCCGGCGCCGACGTCACCGAGTTGGGCTGCGACCTGCTCGTACTCCACCGGTGAGTGGCCGCCGATGCTGATGATGGTTGGGGCGGGAAGCGCCTGGTAGTCGGGGTACTGGTGGGCCAGGAAGCCGCGCGGGCCCCGGCTGGGGATCCCGACGCTGTTGACGACGCCGGCCGGGATCTCGGTGAGCCGGTGGGCCGGGTTGCCGGCACGTTGCTGGAGGAAGACCGTCTTTGTGACGGCCGCGGCGATCTCCTGCATCGGCAACATCCGGCCCAGCTCGGGGCCGAAGCATCCCGATGCGGGCATGACCGGACTGGCCAACGTGAGGTCCCGGATGCGCACGGAGAGGTCGACGGGCTCCGGGGGTACTGGCTGCACTCCAACTCCCTCGGTCGGTAGCCTGTAGCTCGTTTCCGCTTGGCGGAAACTTAAATTCCAAATCAGGCTTGGGAGTATTGGCCGATTCTTTCGGCCTGTCAAGCACGGCGAAGACCAGAGGAGTAACCATGCGTGTCGGCTTCTACGGCGGGTCGGCGAACGGCAACGAAGACCTGCACGGGGGTGTAGTGACGCTGATCGCCGGGCTGGCCGACCTCGGTTGCAACTTCGTCTACGGCGGCGGCGCGGCCGGAATCATGGGACTCGCCGCCGCAACGGCACTCGCCCACGGCGCGCCGGTGACCGGCATCCTGCCCCCGCGGCGCGAAGGAGACGAGGCCCCCCATCCGGGAGTGACCCGGGTGGAGACCGCGGCGAGCCGGGCCGACCGGCGGGCCCGGATCCTCGAGCTGTCGGACGTTGTCGTCGCGCTGCCGGGCGGCCCCGGCACCCTCGAGGAGCTCGCCGAGGCCGTGAACCTCCGGCGCCTGGGGCTCACGACCGCGAGGTGCGCGGTACTGAACATCCGAAACTTCTTCGACCCCTTTCTCCGGCAACTCGACGAGATGATCGAGCAAGGGTTCCTGCGGACACCGCGGCATGAGCTCGTCGCGGAGGTCGCCGCCGCTCGCGACGTCGTAGCCCTCGCCTGACCAGCACTCACACCACAGCTGGCAGATCCCGCGTGATGGAAACATAGATTCCAGAACCCGTTGACGCTCTGTTTCAACGCGCGTAGATTGCGAAACCTCACCCGGGCCGGAAGGAGAGCCAAATGATCGATTCGGCACGGACAGCACCATTTGCCCTAGTCGTCGGCTCGATTCACCACGACCGGTCGCTCCTTGTGTCCCGCCTGCCCCGACCGGGCGAGACCGTTATCGCGGAGCGCGCCCTGGACGGGCTCGGAGGCAAGGGGGCCAACCAAGCGGTCGCCGTCGCCCGCATGGGAATGCCCTGCGAACTGCTCGGTGTCGTCGGGGACGACGACAGTGCCGGCATCACCCGGTCTGCACTGCTCGCGCACGGCGTCTCGGTCGCACAGGTCAGCGTCGTTGCGGGCCGGACGACCGGACGGGCCACCGTGGTGGTCGAGGAGAGGGGCGAAAATCTCATCGTCGTCGAACCCGGGCCGGTAGACCGGATCGACCGGGGCATGATCGACGCGAACCTCCGGGATTGTGAGACACCGCCGGCGGTCGTCGTGATCCAGGGCGAACTCCCCGTCCCGGTCCTCGACTGGACCGCGCAGTCGGCGGAGAAGGCCGGCGTCCGGTTCGTGCTGAACCTCGCACCTGTCCTGTCGGTCAACCCGGACACCCTGCGCCGGGCCGACCCACTCGTCGTGAACGAGCACGAAGCCACCCAGCTGATCGGCCTGCTCGGCGGCGACCCAGCACCGATCGACGGCATCGAGGATGCCCTGTCGAGAGCGCGACGGCTCATTGCCGCCGGGGTCCGCTCGGTCGTCATCACGCTCGGCGCCGACGGGGTGGTCCTCGCCGACCGGCAGGGGGCACGCCACGAGGCCGCCTTTCCCGCGACCGTCACGGACACCACGGGTGCCGGCGACTGCTTCACCGGCACCCTCGCCGCCGGCTTGGCGCAGGGGGACACGCTGGCGGAGGCGACCCGGCGGGGGTTGGCGGCGGCCTCCGTCGCGGTGGGCCGGACCGGCGCCGCCTCGGCCTTCCCGACCCGCTCGCAGGTCGATGACGTACTGCGGCGCGAAGCAGCGTCGCGATGACGAGCCCCCGCAGGGTGACCCGGCAGGACGTCGCCAGGGAGGCCCGGACCTCGGCCGCAGTCGTCAGTTACGTCATCAACAACGGGCCCCGCTCGGTCGCGCCGGCCACCCGCCAACGCGTCCTCGACGCCATCGAACGCACCGGCTACCGGCCTAACGCCATCGCGCAGGCACTGGCCGGCGGGCGATCGGGAGTGCTCGGCCTGGTCGTTCCGGACGTTTCCAACTCCTTCTTCTCTGCCCTCGCCAAAGCGATCGAAGACGAGGTGTTCCAGGAGGGGCGGGTGCTCCTCGTGGGCAACTCGGCCGAGAGTGCGGCCCGGGAGGCCCGCCTGATCACCAGCTTCGTCGAGCGACAGGTCGACGGCCTGCTCTACGTCGGGGTGGGCCACCACGCTCCGGTGCAGGAGGCGATCCGAGCCGGCATTCCCGTGGTCGCCCTCGACAGGCGGGACAGGTTCTCCAGCATCGCCTCGGTCGTGGTCGACAACTTCGACGGCGCCGCCATGGCCACCGACCATCTCATCGCGCACGGCCACCGCCGGATCGCCATCATCGCCGGACCGTCACACCTGTTCACCTCGGTGGAACGGATCGGCGGCTGGCGCAAGGCCTTGAAGGCGCAGGGGCTGCCCGACGACGAGAGCCTGTTCGTCGAGGCGCCGTTCTCCAGAGCGGGCGGCTATGAAGCCGCCATCAAGTTGTTCGCGCGTGGTACGGCCGACGCGGTTCTGGTCACCGACGAGATGCAGGCCTTCGGAGTCCTGGCCGCCGCGGCCGACACCGGCGTCGAAGTGCCGCGGGATCTGGCCATCATCACGTTCGACGGGACCGAGCAGTCCATGTACAGCGTGCCACCACTGACCACCGTTGGTCAGCCGCTGGCCGAGATCGCACGACACGCAGTCAGCCTGGCGCGCACCAGGACCACGGAGAGATCGAGGCACGTCGTGTGCGATGTCGAGCTCATCCGTCGCCGCTCCTGCGGCTGCACGATCCAGATCAGAGAAAACCACCAGGTGCCGACTGAGTTGGCAGACAAGGGCGGCACCTGGAGGCCACCATCAAAAGAGGATCTTACCATGACGAAAAGCGTCGGCCTGATCGCCAGCGCCTCGCTCGCGGCTGCCGCACTGGCGTTGAGCGCCTGTGGCGCCTCCCCCAGCGACGACCCCAACGCCGATGTCACCATCACCTTCGTCGCGCCGCACAAAGGCGTCTTCGACGAAGCGGTGGCAGCCTTCCACGAGGAACACCCGAACATCAAGGTCGAAATCCAGATTCTGCCCTTCACCGAGATCGCCGCCCAGACTCAGGCACGGCTCGGCTCGAAGGACACCTCCATCGACGTCATCGCGGTCGACCCGCCCCGCCTGCCGAGCCTGGCCACCAAGGGCTTCCTCAAGGACGTGTCCGCCGACCAGGCCAACATGAAGGACTCCCTGACCGCCGGCGGCATCGCCTCGGTCACCTGGGACGGCCACCAGTACGGCTATCCACTGTGGACGAGCGACAACTTCCTCTTCTACAACAAGAGCCTGCTGGCTCAGGCCGGCATCGCCGAGCCCGGAGCGGACAATGCCAGCCGCTGGACGTGGGATCAGACGCTGACCGCCGCCGCGAAGGCCAAGACCACCGGGGCGCAGTACGGCTTCGCGTTCGAGCAGGTTGACGCGTACTACGCGCTCCAGCCGGTGATCATGTCGATGGGCGGCGGCGCCGGGCTGGAGGGCGAGCGGAACCTCACCCCGGCGATCGACACCGAGCAATGGCGGACCTTCGGCACGTGGTACGCCGACCTGTACTCCTCCGGCCTCTCCCCGCGCGGCGTGGCGTCCGCGCAGATGCCGGACCTGTTCAAGAACGGATCGGTGGCGTTCTACGTCGCCGGCCCGGCCCGCATCACCGACCTGCAGAACAGCGGCCTCGCCGACAAGTGGGGCATGGCTCCGTTGCCGTACGCCGCCGGCGGCAAGGTCGTCACCCCGACGGACTCGTGGGCGGTCGCCGTCAGCAACTTCAGCGAGCACCAGACCGCGGCCCAGGAACTCGCCCGCTACCTGTCCCTGTCCGCCGACGGCGCCACCTCGACGTCGACCAAGTTCAACCTCCCGCCGGTCAACCAGAAGGCGTACCCGAAGTACATCCACTACATCGACGGCGTCGCTTCCAAGCAGACCGCGCAGTACGGCACCTTGCTCACCACCGACACCGATGAGCACGCGATCCGCCGGCCTTCGTCGGTCGGTTACATCGACTTCGAGACGATCGTGAACAAGGCCTTCGCCGACATCCGCAACGGCGGTGACCCCGGAAAGATCCTCGCCACCGCGCAGGACACCCTCAAACGGCAGCTGTCGCAATACAAGTAGCGCGCCGGCCCCGGGCCGGCGCGCGTGCGCGGCCCGGGGCCGGGACCTTCATCGGAAAGACATCATGGTGACCCAAGCAAACCCACGCCCCGGCCCGATCACGGGCCGTTCCGGACCCAGCGGATCCCCCTCCGCCTCTCGTGGTCGAGCGCGATCCCGGGCCCGCCTACGTGCCGTCGCCACCGCCGCGCTGTTCCTCTTGCCCGCCCTCGTCGGCCTGGTCTTCCTGCGGCTGGTTCCCTCCTTCGACGCGGTCGTCTCGTCGTTCACGAACCGGCTCGGCGAGCTCTCGACGGCGAACTTCACCTTTCTCTTCACCGACCCCCAATTCCTCGGCTCCCTGAAGACGACGTTGCTGTTCTCGCTCGTCATCAACCCGCTGCAGATCGCGCTGGCGCTGTTCCTGGCCGTCGCGCTCACCCGGCGCGTGCCACTGGTCGGCATCTGGCGGACCCTCATCCTGCTGCCCATCGCTGTCCCCCAGACGGTGTCGGCCATCGTCTGGGGTGTGCTGTTCCGCCCGGACGGTCCCCTCAACGGCCTCCTCGGCGCGCTCGGCATCCCGTCCGTACCATGGCTGGTCAGCCCCACCACCGCACTAATGTCGATCATCATTCTGTGCAGCTGGGTCGGCGTCGGCTACTGGATGACCTTCCTGGTCGCCGGCATCCACGAGATTCCCCGAAGCCTCTACGAGGCGTCGGACCTCGACGGGGCCACCGGATGGAAGCAGTTCCTCCACATCACACTGCCCGGTATCCGGCGGCCGTTGCTGTTCGTCCTCGTCGCCGACACGGTCGCGAACTTCCTGGTGTTCGCCCCGGTGCGCATCCTGACGCAGGGCGGCCCCGAGGGCTCCACCAACCTCATCATGAACTTCATCTTCGAACGCGCCTACACGCTCTCCGACACCGGCAGCTCGGCGGCGGCGACCGTCGTCCTGGTCGGCATCGTCATCGCGGTGGTTACGGTGCAGTTCCGGATGCTCCCGGGGAAGGACTGAGCCATGGCCGACACCATCCCCAGGTATCACGAACGACGAACGGGACGCCGGACACTCCTGATCGTCATCCCCGTGGCCGTCCTGGCGGTCGCGCCGCTGCTGTGGGCCATCATCTCCTCCCTGCGGCCGGGCGATGAGATATTCCGCTATCTCTCGCCCGTCTCCATCAGGACGGTGGTGCCCACCACGGTCTCGCTGGACAACTACCGCGCGGTGCTCGAGAGCAGCTTCACCCTCGCGCTGCTGAACTCCGTCATCGTCACAGCCGTCAGTGTGGCACTCGGGCTCGCCGTGTCCTCACTGGCCGCGTTCGCCCTGGCCATGATCCCGTTCCCCGGCCGGACCGTGCTGTTCAGCGTCATGGTCGTCAGCTTCCTCGTGCCGTTCGAGGCGATCGCCATCCCGCTCGCCACCACGTTCCGGCAGGCGGGCCTGCAGAACACCCTCGTCGGGCTGATCCTGCCGGCCGTGGGCAACGGGCTGGCAATCTTCCTGCTGCGTCAGTTCTTCCTCGGCATCCCGATCTCGCTCAGCGAGGCCGCCCGGATGGACGGGCTGGGATGGTTCGGCATCTACCGCCGGATCTACCTGCCGCTGTCCCGGCCGTCGATGATCGGGGCCGGCCTGATCCTGTTCGTCTTCCAATGGCAGTCCTTCCTGTGGCCGCTGCTCATCGCCCCGGCACCCGGCGTACGCGTCGCACCCGTGGCCATCGCCGACTTCGCCCAGGAATCGGGCGTGGACTACGGCCAGATGTTCGCCGCCGCCACGCTGACCGCGCTCGTCCCGCTGGTCGTCCTGCTCTTCGCGCAGCGCCAGTTCACATCGTCCCTTGCATCCACGGGTGAGAAAGAGTGATGGAAACAGCCCCGCTGCCGGACCGGCGACGAATCATCATCGACTGCGACCCCGGCAACGGAATCCCGGGCGCCGACATCGACGACGGCCTCGCCCTGGCGCTCGCCGTCGCCTCCGGGGCCATCAACCTCGACATGGTCACCGTCGTGTCCGGCAATACGCACCGCGACCAGGGCTTCGCCGTCGCCCGCACCTTCGTCGACCTCGTCGGACTCGACATTCCGGTGTACGCCGGGGCCAGCACCGCGCTGCTGGAGCCGAGCGAACCGTGGCGGAGCCGGCAGGACCGGACGTCGCACAGCGACGCGGTCCGCGCGGCCTGGTCCGCCGTGCCCCCACCGGGCGCGTATGACGCACAGGCCGCGCTGGGGGCCGCGGCGGAGATCGTCCGGCATGTGCGCGCCCATCCGGGCGAGATGACCATCGTGGCGATCGGCCCGCTGACCAACATCGCGCAGGCGCTCCAACTCGACCCCGGCCTGCCGCAGCTCGTCCGGGAGATCGTCATCATGGGGGGCGCCTTCGACGTGCCCGGGTTCCTGCAGGAACTCAACTTCGGCATCGACCCGGACGCCGCCCGGATCGTGCTGACCTCCGGGTGTCCGATCACGCTCCTGCCGCTGGATGCGACCTCGCAGACGCTGCTCCGGCACCAGGACCTGGACCTCGTGGACCCGGACCGTTCGCCGCTGACCCGGTACGTGGTGGAGACGACCCGCCCCTGGATCGACCTGGCCGCCGCGTGGCGCAACATCGACGGGTGCCTGCTGCACGACCCGCTCGCGGTCGCCCTGCTCATCGATCCCGGCATCGTCACCGTCGAGGAGATGATGGTTGACGTGGAGACACAGGGCACGCTCACCCGGGGACGCCCCATCGGATGGACGAAGGAAAGCCTGCGGCTGCACGTCGGGCTGGACATCTCCCGGGCCAAGCCGGTCCGGGTGGTGAAGACGGTCGACAACGACCGCCTCCTACGGACGATGTTCTCCGCATACGGCAGCTGGACGGGGTGAGCTGTCCAGCAAACGCACCGGGCGTTGTGACCGGCACTCCTCGTGCCGGTCACAACGCCCGACGTGTCTACGCGCCGAGCGCGAACGAGTCACGGCTTACCGGCCCGGCCTGCCCCTGCAGAGCACGTCGTAGCTGCCCGGCGGCCCGCGCGCTGTCGATGAAGAGGCCGCCGGTCACCAGGCCCCGGTGGTCGAGGTAGAGGCAGTGGCGCTGACAGTCCGCTGTGTCCCAGTTCGCCGACACGACCTGGCTCAGCGCCGAGGAGACCTGCCCGACGGTCTGGAACTTCCTGCCGTACTGGTCCGACCAGGCATAGGGCACAGCCGGTCCGGGGTCGAAGGACGTCCCCTCGACGATCGCCCGGGCAACGATCTTCGCCTGCTCGACCGCGTGCGACCAGTGCTCCGAGCGCCGGAAGCCCGAACCTCCGGCGCAGGGCCAGGCCGACACGTCACCGAGCGCGAAAATCGCGGCGTCGGCCGTCTGGCCGTGCCGCGACACCCGGACACCGTCGGGCCCGGCGAGCTGCGAACCCGCCAGCCACTCCACGTTCGGGACCGCACCGATACCCACGACGACCAGGTCGCCATGGAGCACGCGTCCGCCAGTGAGCTCGACCGAGGCGACCTCGCCGGCCGTCTGCCCGATCGATTCGACGTCCACGCCGAGCACCAGGTCCACACCGGCACCGCGGTGCAGCGACATCAGGTAGTCGGAGACGCGCGGGCCGAACTGCGGCATCAGGACGGGCTCACGGGACACGAGGGTTACGATGGCGCCTCTCGCCACAGCGGAGGAGGCGACCTCGCAACCGATGAAGCCCGCGCCGATGATGATCAGACGCCGGCCCGGCGCCAGCTTCGCGGCGACCAGCCGCGCATCGTCGAGTGTGCGCAGCGTATGGACATGGGGTGCGCTGGTCGGCTTCGGGATCGCGCGCGGTCGCGACCCGGTGGCGATGACGAGATGCTCGTACGCCACCCGGTTGCCGTCGGCGAGCGTGACGAGCCGCCGCTCGCGGTCCAGACCCGTGGCGGCCACCCCGAGACGGACGTCCACGCGCAGATCCGCGAGCTGTTGCGCGGTGACCAGGTAGGTCTGCTGCTCGGGCCACTCGCCCAGGAGCACCTGCTTCGACAGCGGCGGGCGGTCGTACGGCAGATGTCGCTCCGCCCCGATCAGCGTCAGCGTCCCGTCGTAGCCCTTCGCGCGAAGTTGTTGCGCTGTGCGCAGCCCGGCCAGAGACCCACCGACGATGGTCGTCGTCCCCGTCACTGCTCGACCCGTTCGAGCCGGATCGCGAAGGCGGGGCAGGATTCGGCGGCCTCCGTCAGATCTGACAGGTCGGAGTCGGGGAAGAGATCGTTGACCGCCACCGCCTTGTTGTTCTCGTCGAGGTCGATGTGCTCCGGCGCCACCATCACGCAGTTGGCGAAGCCTTGGCAAAGGCCGAGGTCGACATGTACTCGGATCACGGGATCTCCTTCAGGTCGGTCAGGGCGCTTTTGGCTATCCGCTCTCGAAGCTCGGCCTTCTTGGCTTCGGCGAGGGAATCGACGTCGAGAAGGGACCGGGCGCCTTCGATGTTCTTGCGGTCGAGGAGGATCTGGTTCACGTCAGCGATCGAGTAGCCGTGTCCCTCACGGGCGATGAGCCGCATCGTGTCGCCGGCCGACACGACGCCCTCCTGGAGCACCCGGTAAAGAATTCCCGTTCGGTGACTGCGGGCGACCTCGATGGTGAACTTGGGCCTGCGGTAACGCGCCGCCACCTTGTGGCAGGGCGAACGTGGCTGGGCCGCCTGGATGACGGCCCCACCTACGGTGAAGACGTCTCCCACGTGCACCTCGAACTCGGTCAGGCCTGTGGTGGTGAAGTTCTCGCCGAGGGCCGCGTACTCGGGGAAGTCCAGTCCGAGGCTCTGTCGCCAGAACTCGTAGTTGACCGTCGAGTAGCTCAGCACGACGCGGTCGGGACCGCCGTGGGTCGCGTAGACCTGCTCATCCCCGGTGAGCCCGTTCCGGGAGACCCAGACCTCACCGACCGGGGTCTTCAGGTAGCCGGTGCGGATCTCCTCGTCGCCGCTACGCAGGATCGACACCGCACCGACACAGAGCCATTCGATCCGCCCGGTCAGCGAAAGACCGTCAACCACCATGACACTCCTTCCATCTCGCGGAAAGCATGTTTCCACACCCGTAGACGACTGCGCCAGTGCCGCACCACCGCTTTGGCCCCGTTCGCGGCCTTTATCCCCGCGAATCCTGGCTGTGTCGTACCGCACTGGGCAGCGCAACAGGCGCCGGCGCCAACCGGCGTGCATGCGTGGAAACGAGACGGTCCGGGAGGATCAGTCCCCGGGACTCCAGCCTAGGAGTGTCGACATCCGAGCGGCCGCTTCCGTCACACTGCGAATGGTGGCGGCCCGACTGTCCGCAGTGGCGAACCGGCCCGCCGAACCAGCGAGGGTCACGCTGGCCGTGACCCGGCCGGTCGACGTAAAAATCGGGGCAGCCACTGCCCAGACGCCTTCATCCAACTCGTTGGCGGCAATGTCGTAGCCCCGCTCCCGAATGTCCGGAAAACGCGCGACGACAGACTCGACGGTGTGCGGACTCGACGGCGTGAACTCGTCGAGTCCGTGCGACGCGAGCAGTTCGGTAGCGACCTCGGGCGAAAGGTAGGCGAGAAGTATCCGCGCCGCCGCGGCGGCGTTCATCGGCATGACCTGCCCCAGCCGGACGAAGAGTCGCAGCGGGTAGACGCCCTCCACCAGGGAGACACAGATCGCCTCGCTGCCGTGCAGCTCGGTCAGGAAGACCGTCTCCCCCGTCGCCTGGGACAACTCGCGCACGACGGTGGTGAGCGACTGCATCCCGCCGGTTTCGCTCACGTTCTTCTCGGTCAGATCACGCACGGCCGGCCCGAGAAAATAGCGAAGGTCGACCGGCGACCGACTGACGAACCGCTGCTCGCGCAGTACCCCAAGGATTCGGTGCATGCTCCCCAGAGGGACCTCGAGCTCCAGGTGGAGTTCCTGGAGCGTCATTCCGTCAGGCCTGTTGGACAGCGCCTGCAGGACGTTGAGGGCACGGACGACGGGCTGCATCCCTCCACTTTATGAACCGTGCCATCCGCCAGCTGCCAGGGGGCGGGGCCGGGGCGCGATGGCCCAGCCCACGCCGTCATGCCCTTCACGAGGGCGGCCACGTTCGTCTTCACGGCGTCCGAGTCCCAGGGCTCGGTGCCGCCGTCGGTGTAGCGGACGAGGGCGTGCTCGTCCCGAACGGCGCGTGAGCGGGGCTACTTGTGGAGGAGGCGCACCGCGGCGATCCCGCGCCACGCCTCGAAGGTGGTCACGGCTGCTCGACCAGGTCGTAGTGGCGGCATCTCCTTGGTAGATGTCACAGCAGCGGGGCTAGCGACTCAGGACGCCTGCCTCAGCCGATCGCGGCACAGGGGGCCGTCGCTCATCGAGCAGCCGTCACCCTACCGGCTTGAACGAATGAGCTGGCCTCAGTAGAGTCGGCGCATGCATACCTGTTTTATGCAGGCATGCTATGGGTTGGGGTTAATGTCCCCCCTTCGACACACTTTTGTGGCATACCTGCCCTACTTTGGTGGCGAGTGTTCAAGTGGTTCTGGAAACTCGCCATACGCATCTCTGCACACCTGCGAGGGCGCGTTATGACGCGCCCGGCGTTGAAGGTCAGCAAGCCGCGGCGGATGCCGACCACGCGGCGGGCGGTGCCGGACACCCGGCTCGCGGAAATCGATGAGGCTGCGGCCCGGACGAGCGAGGATCCGGATCTTCACAGTCTGCTGCTGCGATTGCATACGGAGACGGCGTGCCGCCGTGGTGGCGCTCTGGCGCTGCGGCCGATGGATCTCGACCCGACGCAGTGCCTGATCCGGCTGCAGGAGAAGGGTGACACGGTGCGGTGGCAGCCGGTCTCCCCCACCCTCATGCGGCATCTGCTGCTGCACGGCGAGCAGCGGCAGGCCCCGCCTGATGGGCAGTTGCTGCGGTACCGCACCGGCCGGCCGATCACCCGGCGGCGGTACGACACGCTGTGGGGGCGGATCGGTGAGGCGCTGCCGTGGGCGGCGACGCAGCAGATCAGCACGCACTGGCTGCGGCACACAACGCTGACGTGGGTGGAGCGGAACTTCGGGTATGCGATCGCGCGGCTACGCCAGCCACACCGATCGCGGCAGCGACGTCGGCAGCACCGCCACCTACGTGCCGGACCCGCGCCCGTCGGGAGCGGCGCCGTCAACGCCCGTTGGGCTGGCAGGCGATCGTCTGCAGGATGCGACTGTCGTGACCGCAGCGGCGGAGACGTTCACCGGCCGTGTGCAGATGCCGGTCCCCGGTCAAGCCACTGTGGGCCGGACTCTCCAGTCTCCGGTCCGTCAAGTGCAGGCACCTGATCCGGTCAGCCGGGAACTGCCGCCGATACGCGCCGCCGACCAACGTCAAGGCGAACGTGACGGCATCGAAGCCGCAGCCGGCCTGCGCCACCCGCACACTGGAAACCGCGGACACCTCTGCACGACGCGACGCTGAACGATTTATACCACCTCCGTAGCGCCTCGCAACGAAAGTCATGTTGCACGGGCTGCTTCGGGTTTCTTCCGCTCATGCAGATCGGCGCGATCGCGATCACCATCGATGGCGGCCGGACGGATGCGACCGGCCAACCGGCAGCCGATCAAACTGTCAATGCGGTCATCGCCAATCTTCTATGCGGCCTACCCATCATCGCGTTGAGCACCTACCTCGTGGTTGACATCCGACGCGGACGTCGTCGAGCGAGGCCGCGACCGCCGGCGCCGGCGCCGCCGTTGTAGGAACAAGCGACGATCGGTGCACCAATGACGTGCTCGTAACGATGGACGACCACACGAGCGTTCCACGTACTCGAGGCGAGATCGGCCCGGATGGCAGCGGTCGGCGATTCAAGCGTGGCCGCCGGTGAGATTGTCGCCGTGATCGGCAGCGCGACGCCGCTCAGGGTTTGTGGCCGACCAGCCACATGCTGACGTGCTCGGGCCCGGTGCGGACCACGAGCTGGAAGCGCTCGAGGTCGGTCTGGTGGTCCGACGTGCGGGGGCAGGCGCCGTTGAGGGCGGGAGCACACGAAGGCGTCGTGTCGGGCTGGGCGTGGCCGGCCAGGAAGTCGGTGACCAGCTTCGGCTCGTCGCCCTGCAACGCCGGCGCGGCGCAGCCGGCGACGACCTGCTCGGCGGCCTTGCGGGTCATGGTGATGTACCCATTCATGCCCAGTGAGGTGTCGCTGACCTCGCAGTAGATCATGTTCACGGCGGTGGTCTCGGCGCTCGGCCGGCCGACGACCATGTACAGCTTGCCGTGCACGACCGGGAAGTCGACCGTCAGCCTGGTCATATGCGCGCCCAGCTGCTCGTACGGGGTCGGCGTGGCGTGCCAGCGCTCGGACCATGCCTTGGCGACCGCGTTGGCCGCGATGCCCGGGATGGGGCCCTCGCCGTGCGGAAGGCCGTCCCCCGGGTTGGTCGAGGGGCCAGCGTCGCCGGCCGGGGCCGTGCCCGTCGAGCCGCGGGTGGCCGGCGCATTGGTCGTGGGGGTCGGGTCGGGTTTCGCCGCCGGGCCGCAGCCCGCCGCCAATGTGCCCACGGTCAGTGCCGCGAGCATCAGTCCCTTGCGTACCGCGCCTCCTCGCCGTATCGGTGGCCGCGGCCCTGGCCGTCGGGTTCCTGCCCGGCCGGGCGCAGGCCGAACCGACCGCGCCCCACGCCGGCCAGGGTGCAATCGCCGATCCCGACCACGCGCTCGGCGGCAGGTGGCGGTCCTCGTCCGACGTCGTCGTCACGGGGGCCGCGTTGAGCAGCGCGGACGGGATGGCGTCGATGTCCGGGCTGCGATCGGTCGCCCGGTCGGTCGTGTTCGATGGCCTTCGGGTGTGCGGGGGTCAGTCGGAGGATGTCCCCGCCAACCGTGCGCCCGGCGTCGTCTCGTCGAAGATGAGCACGGTCTGGGTGCTCAGCACCTCCGGCATCTCCTGCAGGCGGGTCAGGACCAGGTCGCGCAACGCGGCCGTGTCGCGCGTGCGCACCAGCAGCACGATGTCGTGCTCTCCGGAAACCAGGGCCGCGTGGTCGACCTCCGGGATGCTGAGCAGCCGATCCTGCAGGCGTTTCCAAGACTGTTGCTGCACCTTGAGGTAGACGTAGGCCGACAGCACGTGCCCGTACCGCTGAGGGTCGATGATCGCGGTGTAGCCGGTGATCACGCCGTCGCGCTCCAACCGGGCCACCCGCGTGTACACGTTGGCGCGGGAGATGTGCAGCGCCGCGGCCAAGGCTCGCATCGACATCCGGCTGTTGCCGCGTAGCTGGTCCACGATGCGCCGGTCGGTCTCGTCGAGATCGGCCATTTGTCCGTCGACCCCGGCCGCGGGACGCTGTTGATCAGTCATATTGGCTACGTTAGCGGCAAGACGAGGCCGATATTCTCGGCCGCTGCCCAGTCTCTGGACTCTTGGCCGCCAAAGGGGTGAAACTGCAGGCAATCGCCTCGCCGATCCTCGCCTGGAGCCGAACCGTGACCGCTGTCGCCAGCCATCCACCTACCTCGCCGGTCGCCCCGGTCGGAGTCGATCTGCTTCCCGGCACGGAGCCGTGGCGGCTGATCGACGCGGCGGGCGCGCTGGTCGGGGACGCCGGGCAGCTGCCGGCCGAGGACACGCTGCTCGAGCTGTACCGCCGAATGGTGATCGGGCGGCGGTTCGACGCCCAGGCCACGGCCCTGACCAAGCAGGGCCGGCTGGCGGTCTACCCGTCCTCCCGCGGCCAGGACGCCTGCGAGGTCGGCGCGGTGCTGGCTCTGCGCGAGCACGACTGGCTGTTCCCGACCTACCGGGACTCGGTTGCGATCGTCACGCGGGGCGTCGACCCGGTCGAGGTGCTGAGCCTGCTGCGCGGGCAGTGGCACTGCGGCTACGACCCGTACCAGCACCGCGTCGCGCCGCAGTGCACTCCGCTGGCCACCAACACGCTGCACGCCGTCGGGCTGGCGCACGCCGCGCGGCTGAAGGGTGAGGACACGGTGGCCCTCGTCCTGCTGGGTGACGGCGCGACGAGTGAGGGCGACACCCACGAGGCGCTGAACTTCGCCGCGGTCTGGAAGGCACCGGTGGTGTTCCTGGTGCAGAACAACGGCTACGCGATCAGCGTGCCGCTCGACAAGCAGACCGCCGCCCCGTCCCTGGCCCACAAGGGCGTCGGGTACGGCATCCCCGGCTGGCTGATCGACGGCAACGACGCGGCCGCCGTCTACACGACCGTGCGCTCGGCCGTCGAGCGGGCCGCCCGCGGCGAGGGACCAACGCTCATCGAAGCCAGCACCTACCGCATCGAAGCGCACACCAATGCCGACGACGCCACCCGCTACCGCGACAGCGACGAGGTCGCGTTCTGGCTGGCGCGTGACCCCATCGACCGGCTGAACACCTATCTTCGCGCCGCCGGCCTGCTCGACGACGGTGGCGACGAGCAGCTACGGGCCGAGGCCGAGCAGTTCGCGGCGGCGCTTCGTGAGCGCATGAACGCCGATGTCACCGTCGATCCGGCCGAGCTGTTCGCCCACGTCTACAGCGAACCGACCCGGCCGCTGATCGAGCAGCGCAACGACCTGCTGGCCGAGCTGCGCGACGCCGGGGACACCGAAGGAGAAGCACGGTGACGAGTACCCTGACCGGCGCGGAGTCGTCCAGAGCGACGCGGACCCCAGCGCCGATCACCATGGCCGCGGCCCTCAACGCCGCCCTCGCCGATGCCTTGGCCGCGGACGAGCGCGTTCTCGTCTTCGGCGAGGACGTCGGCACCCTCGGCGGGGTCTTCCGGGTGACCGACGGGCTCGAAGAGCGCTTCGGGGACCAACGCGTCTTCGACACGCCGCTGGCCGAGGCCGGCATCATGGGCACCGCGATCGGCATGGCCATGAACGGGATGCGCCCGGTCGTGGAAATGCAGTTCGACGCGTTCGCCTACCCAGCCTTCGAGCAGATCACCAGCCACCTCGCGAAACTGCACAACCGTACGCGGGGTGCGGTCAGCCTGCCGATCGTCGTGCGAATCCCCTACGGCGGCGGCATCGGTGGGGTCGAGCACCACTGCGACTCCTCCGAGGCGTACTACGCCCACACGCCGGGGCTACGGGTCGTGACGCCCGCGACGCCGGCGGACGCCTACCGGCTGCTGCGGCAGGCCATCGAGTGCCCGGACCCGGTGATCTTCCTCGAGCCCAAACGCCGCTACTGGTCCAAGGAGACGGCCGAACTCACCAGCGCCGGGCCGGCCATCGACCAGGCCGCCGTCGTGAAGCCAGGTACGGACGTCACCCTGATCAGCTACGGCGGGACCGTCGCCACCGCTCTCGACGCGGCGGCCGCGGCCACCGACGAGGGCTGGGACGTCGAGGTCATCGACCTGCGCAGCCTCTCGCCCGTCGACGACCGCACCCTCACCGACTCGGTGCGGCGCACCGGTCGCGCGGTCGTCGTGCACGAGGCCGCCGGCTTCTGCGGCTACGGCGCCGAGATCGCCGCCCGTCTCACCGAACGCTGCTTCCACCACCTGCAGGCCCCGATCCTGCGGGTCACCGGCTTCGACATCCCCTACCCGGCACCGATGCTCGAGAGCCACCACCTGCCGAACGTCGATCGCATCCTCGACGCGATCGCCCGGCTGCAATGGAACGACGAACCCGATCAGAGCTGGCTCGGCCCGGGAGGTGACCGTGCCTGACTTTCTTCTGCCCGACCTCGGCGAGGGACTCGAGGAAGCCGAGATCATCACCTGGCATGTGAAGGTCGGCGACCAGGTGGCGATCGACCAGATCGTCGTCGAGGTCGAGACGGCCAAGGCCGCCGTCGAGGTCCCGGTGCCATTCGCCGGTACCGTCGCCACCCTGCACGCCACACCGGGCAACACGGTGCAGGTCGGCCAGCCGCTCATCAGCATCGACACCGCGACCGTCGCCGGCCGCGACGACAACCGCGGAGGTTTCCGCGAGCCCGGCGCGATCACCCCCGATGCCGGCGTCACACCGGCCGACGAGGCCAGTGGCAACGTCCTGATCGGCTACGGAACGAGTACGGCAACCAGCGTCCGGCGCCGCCGCCGGAGCCGCACGCCCCGGGCCGACCGACTTCCCATCGCCCAGCCGGACTTGCCGGCGACCGCGACGACGCGGGTCATCTCGCCGCTCGTGCGCAAGCTGGCCCGCGACGCCGGCGTCGACCTGACGAGCATCCGCGGCACCGGCGCGTCCGGCATCATCCGCCGCTTCGACATCGAGCAGGCCATTCTCGCGCGCCAAACCGGGCTCGCCGCACACGCCGGGGAGCCCGAGGCCGCCAAGGTCTCGCCAGTCGGCACGGGCCGGGAGACGGGCGAGACACGCATCCCGCTGCGTGGCCTGCGCCGGGCTGTCGCCGAGAAGCTGAGCCGCTCCCGCCGTGAGATCCCCGAGGCGACCGTCTGGGTCGACGTCGACGCCACTGAACTGCTGGCCACCCGGGCCGCGATCAACGCTGCCGGCCCGGAGCAGCCGGTCAGCCTGCTCGCCCTGCTGACGCGGTTCACCATTCTCGCCCTGCGCCGCTACCCCGAACTCAACGCCCACATCGACGGCGACGAGATCGTCATCCCCGACCACGTCCACCTGGGCTTCGCCGCCCAGACCGACCGCGGCCTCGTCGTCCCCGTCATCCGCAACGCCCACCGGCTCTCCACCCGCGACCTGTCCGCGGCGCTCGCCAGCCGGACCGCGGCCGCCCGATCGGGCGGCCTCGCCCCGAGCGACCTCACCGGCGGCACCGTCACCGTCAACAACTACGGTGTCTTCGGCGTCGACGGCTCTGCCGCGATCATCAACCACCCCGAGGTCGCGATCGTCGGTCTTGGCCGGATCATCGCCCGGCCCTGGGTCGTCGACGACGAACTCACCGTTCGCAAAGTCGGCCAGCTCACCCTGGCCTTCGACCACCGAGTCTGCGACGGCGGCACCGCCGGTGGATTCCTGCGCTACCTGGCCAACTGCATCGAACACCCCGTCACCGCACTCGGCGACCTCTAACCTCAGCCTTCCTGCCGGCCGGTGCGCGACCACGCCGGCCATGGAAATCCGCGGCCAGATCCCGGTGCCGCCACAGCATCGGGGCCTGGCCGCGCGGCGCCCGGGTGTCCCCCACCGCCGGAAGGAGCGCGAGGCTGAGCGTGTGCGACGCTGACCCCGGTGATCAGCGCCACCCGCGGATCCCGTTCGAGGTCGGCGCAGGCTGCGTGCAGCTCGTCGACCATCTGCTGGTCGATCGCGTTGCGCACCTCGGGCCGGTTCAGGCGCAGCAGCACCACGTCGTCGCGCTCCTCGACGAGCACCGCCGCGCTCACGGGCGCCGGCGTCGCGGGCGCCGGGGCCGCCCTGGCCGGCGGGGAAGATTCGCTCGGCCATGGCCTCGACGGTCGCTGCCTCCTCATCGGTGAAGTACCGCAGCGGGGTCTTTTCCGCGTCACCGGCGGCTGGTGCGCGTCCGGGGAGGCCGAGGGCCACGACACCGGCGCCGGCGCCAGTGAGCACCTCCCGCCGGGGGCCGATCATGAGGCGGTCCGGAGAGTGACGGCCCCGTTCTCGGTGCGCACTGCGACGCTGTGCGAACTTGCCGGGTCAGTGGGCAGCTCGTTGCGTACCTCGCCGTTGTCAGTCTTGATGGTGACCCGGTATCCGGCCGGCGGCACCGAGACCGTCACCGCGCCATTGTCGGTGGTGACGTCGACGGTCGCCGGCGCCTTGGTGAAGGCCAGATCGACCGTCCCGTTCCCGGACGTGGCCTTGACGTTCCCGGAGGCGACACCGGTGGCGGAGATCGACCCACTCGTGCTCTGCAGGGTGAGGTCGGCAGTCGGCGCGTCGACCCCGATGGCACCGTTGTCCCCGCTGACGGTCAGCACGGTCGCCCGGGGCACGACGATCTCGTAGCGGACGGCGCACGACTTGAACGGCCCGCTGCAGTCGGTGGCCAGCCGCAGCGTGCCGTCGGCCAGCTCCCAGGTCGCGTCGGACGGTTCGCCGGCGAACCACCGGGTGGCCCGGATCGTATCGTCGTCGCCGAACCGTACGGCGAGGTCGCCGTTGTCCTTGGCGATGGTCAGCGCCGTGCCGGCCAGGTCGAATGTGCGGGTCTCGGGCTTCGCGTCGTCGGCCGAGCCGCAGCCGCTGAGCAGGATGGCGGCGATGAGCAGCAGTGCTCTCTTCATGGGTGTTTCTCCATCAGGAGGCCGATTGCGGTGGCCATGGCCCGTTCGACCGCGGCCTCGTCGACAAGCTCGGGGTCGACCAGGTGCTCCATCGACAGGCCGTTGGTGAGGCAGTGCAGGATCAGCGCCGCCACCTCGGGCGGAACGGTCAGGCGCAGGCCGCTGCGGTCGGCCAGCTCGCCGATCGCGGCGGCGGCCGTCTCGCGCTGCTGGCGCCGCAGCGGCGTGAGGATCTCGCGGACCTGCTCGTCGCGGGTGGCCCGCGCGGCGAACTCCAGGCCGAGCTGGCGGCGCTCGGGGTCGCCGACGATGCCCTGGGCGATGATCCGGGCGACGTCGCCGGACCCTGCGCCGGTCAACGCGGCGCGCTCCGCCCCGGAGCGCTCGTCGAGGACCGCCCCGAACAGGCCCTGCTTGCTGCCGAAATTGGAGTAGATGGCGCCCTTGGTGAAGCCGGCCGCGTGCGCGATGTCGTCGAGCTTGCTGTCCAGGTATCCCCGATCGGCGAAGACCTCGGCGGCGGCCGCCAGGAGGCGACGCCGCACCTCGGCCCGGGGTGTGCGGGGGACGGGCCCCGTTCGATCTTCGGTCACGAGGCCGAAGTTAGCATACTTTCGGTATCGAATACCCAAAGTACTGAGATTGTCGTGACCAGGGCCACCAAGCTGCCCGCTCATAGCCGGTGCCGCGACCGAAGGAAGGGACACACGTGCCGGTGCGCCTCCTCGAGCGCCGCCGACAGCGTCGCGGACTGATCGCCGACAGGCGCGACCTCGGCAACGACCACGGCACCTAACCTGCGGGCCGGTGCGGGTGAGGCGGCCATCGGCTCACCGTCCCAGTACTGTTCCCCCGTTGACCCCCACCAGCTGCCCGGTGATGAACGATGCCTCGGGCGAGGCCAGGAAGTTCACGACGGACGCCACGTCCTCCGGAGTTCCGGCGCGTCCGACCAGGGTGCGGTCGACCCTGGCCCGGTGGAACTGCGGGCTCATCCGCTCACCGAAGAACTCGGTGTCCGGCACGTATCCGGGCAACACCAGGTTGGCAGTGGCCCCGGCCGGCCCCAGTTCCGCCGCGAGCCAGAAGATCCACGCGTGCAGCGCCGCCTTCGCCGCACCGTACGAGCCGCTGTAGCCGCTGCCGAGTTGGGCGCCGATCGAGCCGATGCCGATCACCCGGCCCTGCTCGGCCAGCTTTGGCCGCAGCGCGGCCACCAGCAGCACGGCGGTCAGCACGTTCTGGTCGAAGTCGGCACGCCACTCCCGGGCGATCGCGTCCAGCTCGGACGGCACCGCCGCGGCGGTGCCCCCGGCGCCGGCCACGATCACGTGCACCCGGTCCACCGCGCGGGCCACCAGCGCGGCACCGTCCGCCGTGCTCAGGTCGGCCGCGACCCAGGTCGCCGCGGGGCCGAGCGTCTCCGCCGCGGCGCGCAGCGTCGGCCCGCGCCGGCCCACCAGCACCACCCGGTCGCCGTTGCCGACGAACGTCGCGGCGATCGCCCGGCCGATGCCGGTACCGCCGCCTCCCACCACCACCGTGCGGCTCATCGAGACCTCCCGAGCAGTCCCCCGGCGTTCGCCGTGGAGAGGAAAATGGACACCCCGTGGTCAGGGCACCAGCATCGTCTTGATGCGCGCCGACGGGCCCCGCATCAGCGCCTCGAACACCTCGACACCGTCGGCGAGGTCTCGAAGTTCCAGCCAGTCCTCGTCGACGGCGGCGACCAGTGGCACTGCCGCCGCGAACTCCGCGGCGGTGTAGCAGAAGCTGCCCAGAACCGCCTTCTCGCCCCGGATCATCGCCCGGCAGTCCACATCGGACTCCGCGGCATGCAGGCCGAGCCAGACCGCGGCACCGCCCGGATGCAGCAGGGCGACGGAGTCGGCCCGGGTCCCGGCCGTGCCCACCGTGTCCACGATGACGTCGAAGGTGCCGGCCAGCCGGTGCCCGGTGCGGCCGGCGCCCGCCTTGGCCGCGGTCGCCAGCCGCTGTTCGGCCAGATCGGCGACGTGGATGCCGGTCAGGCCGCGGCTGCGGAGCACCAGCAGCACCGCCGTGCCCAGCATGCCGGCGCCGATCACGCCGACCCGGGCGTCCGGGACGAGTCGTTCGGCGACCAGGTTCGCGGCGTGCACTGCGTTGGCCATGGGTTCGACGAACGCCCCACGCTGCGGGGACGCACCGGCCGGCAGCGGGTGCACGTTGGCTCGTGGCACGGCCACGTACTCGGCGAAGCCGCCCGCCCGGTTGATCCCGAGGATGCTGCGGTTGTCGCAGATGTTCGTCCGGCCGCGCCGGCAGTTGCCGCAATCGCCGCACGCCACCAGCGGATTGACCGTGACCAGAGCGCCGTCGTCGACCCGATGCCCGGCGAACTCGTGACCCATCACCAGCGGCGGCTTGCGGAACGGGCTCTGGGTGGCGAAACCCTCGACCTCGGACCCGCAGACCCCGGCTGCGGCCACTCGCACCAGCACCTCGTCGTCGGCCGGGGCCGGAACGTCGAGATCGGTGACGACGAGTTCGAGCGGCCCGGCGTAGAGCAGTGCTTTCATGCGACACGTCCATCCTTCCGCGCGCCGATGCGCGCACCGCTGTGACTGTCGAACCAGCAGGCGCCGCTCAGGTCGAGCAGCACCCGGCATTCGTCGTCGACGGCGAGGCCGGCGTCACCCGGTACCTTCGCGTAGTGCAGGTCGCGCATGGCGGCCGCGCCGAGCTCCTCGCTGTTGTCCGCGAGCCCGAGCCGGAAGCCGACCACGGTTTCGGCGCCCAGCCGTTCCACCACCGCCACCCGGGCCGGCAGGCCCGAGCCCGTCGCGGCAACCCGCACCTTCTCCGCCCGCACGCCCAGCAGGGCCGTCCCGTCGGGCACCCCGCCGGCGGGCACGGTCGTACCGCCGTCGATCGCGGCCTGTCCGTCCCGGACCGTGACCGGCAGAAGGTTCATCGCCGGCGAACCGATGAACCGGGCCACGAAGGTGTTCGCCGGCTCGTCGTAGACCTCCTGCGGGGTCCCGCTCTGCTGCACCACGCCGTCGTTGAGCAGGATGATGCGGGTGCCCATGGTCATCGCCTCGACCTGGTCGTGCGTCACGTAGACAAAGCTCGCGCCCACTCGCCGGTGCAGTGCCGTGATCTCGGTGCGCATCTGCGCCCGCAGCTTGGCGTCCAGGTTGGACAGCGGCTCGTCCAGCAGGTAGATCGAGGGCTCGCGGACCAGGGCCCGGGCCAGTGCGACCCGCTGCCGCTGCCCGCCGGACAGCGTGCGCGGCCGGCGGTCGAGGTAGGGCGTGAGCTCCATGGTCGCGGCGATCTGCTCGATTCTCGTGGTGATCGCGGGGTCGCGCATCGCCCGCCAGCGCTCCACCATGCCGACCACCGGGATGTGCTGCCACCAGCGGAAGCGGCTCATCAACAGCGGGAAGGCGATGTTGGCCCGCACCGTCTTGTGCGGGTAGAGCGCGTAGGACTGGAAGACGAACGCGACGTTGCGCTGCTTGGGTTCCAGGTCGTTGACCCGCTGGCCGTCGAAGAGCAGATCACCGCCGGTGATGTCGATGAGCCCGGCGATCATGCGCAGCATGGTGGACTTTCCACACCCGGACGGGCCGAGCAGCACCAGGAACTCCCGGTCCGGGATCTCCGTGGAGAACTCGTGGATGACCGGTGTGTCGCCGTAGGACTTCCGGATGCCCCGGAACGCAATGGCTGGCATGCCTACCCCTTCACCGAACCGGAGGTGAGGCCACTCACGATCCGGCGCTGGACCAGTAGGAAGAAGACGATGGCGGGAACGGTGAACACCAGCGCGGCGGAGAACACCGTCGACAACGGGGTGATGAACTCGCCGATGAACGACGACAGGCCCTTGCTGGCCGGCCATTTCGTCGAGTCGCGGATGAACGTCGAGGCGAACAGGTACTCGTTCCAGCCGTCGAAGAACGTGATGACGGCGGCCGCGGCCACCGACGGCGCCACCAGCGGCAGCGTGACCTGGGAGAAGATGACGAACCGGGGCGCGCCGTCGACCCGGGCCGCCTCCTCGATCTCGTAGGGGACGCCGTCCACGGCCGACTTGATGATCCACGCCGCGACCGGCATGGCGAAGGCGGTGTCGGCCAGCACCAGGCCGAACAGCCCGTTGATCAGGCCCAGCGACACGAACAGCGTGTAGAGCGGCACGATCAACAGCGCCTCGGGCAGCATCTGGGTGGCGAACAACGCGAAGCCGACGAGACCGCGGCCGTGGAAGCGGCGGTACCGCGACAGCCCGTAACCGGCCAGCACGGCGAGCGCCAGGCTGAAGAACGTCGTGCCGGACGCCACGATCGCGCTGTTGGTGAGCCAGCGCATCAGCGGTACATCGCTGTCGAAGACGTCGAAGACGGAGACGATCCGGTCGACGCGCGGCCACAGGCTCTGCCCGCTGAACAGTTCCTCGCGGGTGGCGAGGGCGGTATTGAGCATCCAGTACACCGGGAAGCCGGCGACGACGATCAGCACGACGACCGCGAGCCATCGCCCGGGACCCGCTCCGGTCAGCCGCTTCACAGCTCCTCCCTCCGCGCCGAGCGCCGCTCGACGACGAAGTAGACGACGGTGACGACGAGGGACAGGCACAGGCCGAGCATCCCCAGCGCCGACGCCCGGCCGAGGTCGGAGTTGGCGAACGCCTCCCGGTAGACGTTGATGACGAGCGTGTTGGTGGCGTCGACCGGTCCGCCGCCGGTGAGCAGGTAGATGATCTCGAACCGGCGCAGCGACCAGATCGTCATGAGCAGCGCGACGATGCGCAGGGTCGGCGCGATGTGCGGCAGGACGATCTCCTTGAGCGCGGTGAACCGGTCGGCGCCGTCGACCCGGGCCGATTCGCGCAGTTCGGCGGGCACCGACTGCAGGGCGGCGAGGACGACGAGCATGATGAACGGGAACACCTTCCACACGCTGACCGCGGTCACGGAGAGCAGGCCGAGGTCGGGGTCGATGAGCCAGCCCTGCTCACCGATGCCGAGCCCGGCGAGGCCGCGGTTGGCGACCCCGTCGCCGACGTTGAAGATCCAGGTGAAGACGAGCACGACGGCGATCGACGGAACCGCCCACGGCATCGTGAGGATGGCCCGCACGACGGCCCGGCCGCGGAATCCGTCGTTGATCGCGAACGCGGCGGCCGTGCCGAGCAGCAGCGCCCCGGCGACCGTGCAGGCGGTGTAGAGGATGGTGGTGAGCACCGACGACGCGAACCGGTCGTCGACGAGGAGGTCGTGGTAGTTGTCCAGGCCGACGTACTCGCCGCCGTCGGGATTGAGCAGTTTGGTGTCGGTGAAGCTCAGCAGCACCCCGCGCAGCAGCGGGGTGGCGGTGAACACCAGCAGATAGACTGCCGCGCCGCCGACGAACAGGTACGGCGCGAGCCGCGATCGGGTGCTCATGGCCCTCCTTCGGTTATCGTGCGCGGTAGGTGCCGGTCGGCCCGGCACCTACCGCGCCGGCGGCGGGTCAGCCCCCGACCGCTGCCTTGGCCTCCTGGGCCGCCTTGGCGAGGGCCTCCTCGGGCGGGACGTTCTGCAGCAGCACCTTCTCGACCCACTGCAGCACGATGTGGCGGATCTGCGGGGTCTTGGCCTCGAACCCGTCCACCACGGCGTCGTGCGAGAACGGCGCGTTCTCCCGGTAGGCGGTGACCCACGGGTTGGCCTTCACGTACGCCTCGGGGACGGTCGTGTCGACGGCCACGGTCGAGGCGTTGCCGATGACCTCGGAGAGCTTCTGCTGCGGCTGCGGCTGAACCAGCCAGCGCAGGAAGTCCTTGGCCAGGTCTTTGTTCTTGGAGTGCTTGTTGACGACGAAGTAGATGCCGACCTGGCTGGTGTTCTTGCCCGGGAACGGCAGTTTCGAGGACATGATGGAGGTGCCCGGCACCTTGTCGCTGATCATCGCGGTCGGCGCGCCGGTCGCGTCGATGAGCATCGCCAGCTTGCCCTCCTTGAACTTCGTGCGGAAGGTCGACGCGTCGTCACCCACGGCGAAGGCGCCGGAGTCGTAGACGGCCTTGTAGGCCTTGAGCGCGGCGATGTTCTCCGGCCGGTCGATGGTGAGGGTCTTGCCGTCGGACCAGCCGCCGCCGAAGCCCTGCGGCCAGTTGTTGAAGTCGATCCACCACGGGTTCTCCTCGGCGATGCGGTGGCGCACCGCGAAGCCGGTGATGCCCGTCTTCTCCTTGATGGTCTTCGCCGCCGTGACGAGCTCCTCAGGCGTGGTCGGCGGCTGGACGCCGGCCTGGGCCAGGATGTCCTTGTTCCACAGCAACGCGTAGGGCGCGATCTGGGCGGTGATGGCGAGCTGCTTGCCGCGCCACTTGCCGCCCTCGTTGGTGACGTTGAGCTTCGCGTCGGCGCCGAAGACGCCGTCGAGCGGTTCGAGGACGCCCGCCTCGGCGAGCTCGGGCAGGAACGTGTCGGCGACGGCGAACACGTCGGGGCCGCCACCCGCGGCGATCTGCGTCTTGATCGTGGTCTCGTAGTCGGCCCGGGTGATTTCCTGCTTGGTCAGCGTCGCCTTTGCGTTCTGCTGCTGGTAGCCCTGAAAGGTCTCCCACATCTTCGCGCCGTAGCTCGGTGCCAGCAGGTCCCAGTGGGCGATCTCAAGGGTGCCGCCGTCCTGGGCGGACTTGGTGGGTTCGTCGGTGTCGCCGCATGCGGCCGTCAGGCTCAGCGAAGCCACGACAGCGGCCGCCAGAAGTGCGGATCGGTGTCTCAACATTCCAGTCCACCTCGTGTGGCAGTTGGTGTGTCGGAGGGACGCGGGACTTGGTCCACGACTGTAGACGCGGTGATCGGGTATGGGAATAGCCATTCAGATATCTGAACGCAGTGCCTATTCATACAGCTCAGTAGCGGTTGATTGCCTACGATCGGACGCGTGTGGCACCCTGCTCGGGACTCGACCCACGGACAAAGGCGGACGGAAACCATGGCGCCGACAACCCGATCTCTTGACGCCGCGGACGCCGCGGCTCCGGCCGGCTCCATCAAGTCGGCCGAGCGGGTACTGCAGATCCTGGACCTGGTCGCACGGCACACCGACGGGATCGACGCCAGCGGTATCCGCACCGCCCTGCAGCTCCCCCGCAGCAGCCTGCACGGGCTGTTGCGGGTGCTGTCGGACAACGGCTACCTGGTCATGGACCCGGACTCCCGGGTCTACCGGGTCGGGCTGCACGCCTGGGAAATCGGGCAGGCGTACGCACACAACCGGAACATCACCGTCCTCATTGGACCCGAGATGCGCGCGCTGCGTGACGAGCTCAACGAGACGGTGCAGCTGGCCGTCCTGGACGGCCTCGACAACGTCTATCTGGCCAAGGAGGAGTCCGACCATCCGCTGCGCCTGGTCTCCGGCGTCGGCCTGCGGCTGCCCGCGCACACCACGGCGCTGGGCAAGGTGCTGCTGGCCGGCCTGCCCGCGGGCGAGCTGCGCCGCCGGCTGATCGGGGTCACGTTGCAGCGGTTCACCAAGAGCACCGTCGGCGACAAGGCCGAACTGCTGCGCCGGCTCGCGGCCGTGCGGACCAACGGGTTCGCCGAGGACGACGGCGAGTACACCGTCGGGCTCTACTGCGTCGCCGTGCCGGTGCGCAGCGAGTCGGGGGCGGTCGTCGCCGCCGTGAGCTGTTCCGTCCCTTCGGCCCGCGCGGGCACTGCCGGCGACCGCGCCCAGCGATACCTGCCGGCGCTGCGAGCCTGCGCAGGCCGGCTCGCCTCGCTGATGGCCCCCCTGTCCTGAGCGCCGCCGACGCTCTGATGTGGACGAACACCGGTCACTGGCCACCACCTCGCCAGCCGAGGTCACGAGACATCGCCTCGCAGTGGCGGGTCAGCGTGTTCACCAGGTGGTCCCGGTGCGCCGGCCCCTCACCGAGCCGGACACGGGGGATGGAGCAGCTCATCGCGGCCACCACCCGCCCGGTGCCGTCCCTGACCGGTACGGCGACGCAGAAGACCCCGGGGGTGTACTCGCCGTCGTCCTCGCCGAAGCCGCGCTCACGGATGTCCTGGACCCGCTCGAGCAGCTGCTGCCACGTGGCGACGGTGTGCTGCGTGAACCTGCGCATGCTCACGCCCTCGAGGCGTGCCCTCAGGTCCGCCGGATCAAGATGGGCCAGCAGCACCTTGCCCAGGCCGGTGGCGTAGGCGGGCAGCCGCATCCCGACCCGGGACACCAGCCGCAGCGGATGGTCGGCCTCGACCTTGGCGATGTAGACGTTGTCGATGCCGTCGAGCACGGCGAGCTGCACGGTTTCGTTGAGCTCGTCGCGGGCCGCCCGCAGGTACGGTTCGGCCCGGCGGGCAAGACTGTCCAGGTAGTCGAAGCTTTGCGCGGTCTCCCAGACCCGCACCCCGATCCGGTAGCGCCGCCGCTCCTCATCCAGATAGACCCAGCCGCGGCCCACCAGCGTACCCAGCAGCGCGTGCAGGCTGCTCTTGGGAAAGCCCAGGTCCTGGCTGATCTGCGGGAACGTCGCGCCGGAGCGGTGCGCCGCGAGGTACTCCATAAGGTCCAGAGCCCGCTCGGCCGACTTGACGCCGGTCGTGGACTGGACGTTCGGCGAGGTGTCACGGGTGGCGGTCATGACGCTGGCCTCCTTGCGTGCTGAGGTATGACCGGCTGTCCCGCCCAGGTTCGATCGGGAACCGCGCCGCGTTGCCCGGGTCGTGCAACGCCACCACCTCATCACACACGCGTCGATAGTGTTTGATGGCCCGCCGGCACCCGGCGGCGTCCTCGGCGATGCCGATCGGGAGCTCCTCGGCGATGTTGCGGTCGAAGAACGCCGTCTCCAGCAGGCCGACCACGCCGTCGGCGCAGCGGACCCGGACGCCGGCCGACCCCGGGTGGTGGCCGCCGGTCGTCTCGAACTCCAGCCCCGGCGCCACGGTGACCGGCCCGTCGGTCAGCACGAGCCGCCCGGCGACCGCCAGGTCCCGCAGCAGCGACCAGGTGCCGCCCGTGAAGTAGAACTCGGTCGGCGGGTGCCCCGGCGGCGCGCACAGCATCTCCCGTACCCCGGCGTACGAGGCGTAGATCGTGGCCCGCGGGAGCAGGTCCGGCAGGAGACCGCCGGTGTGGTACGTGACCGTCTGGGTGAGCAGGACGAAGTCGACATCCTCGCCGCGGACCCCGAGCACGTCGAGGGCCTCCGGCAGCAGCCGCACGTCGTGGAACGCGCATCGCGGGTCGAGGGCCTGGTTGGCCCTCTCCAGCGCCGCCCGGTCGGCGTCGCCGATCGGCAGGCCGGTGTCGATCAGCCCGGTCCGCTCGCCGTCGGTGACCAGCCAGACGTAGAACCACAGGTCGTGGAAGCCGGGGTCGTTGCGGCCGAAGAACGCCGCCGAGCCCACGATCGGCATGCGGGCCACCGGCGCCGCCGCCAGCCGCCACGGGCTCGTCATTGGTCGAGCACCTCGACCAGCCGCTTCGCGAGCGCGGCACCGTCGCCGGGCCGCAGTCCCATCGGGTTGACGACGAGCACGCCCTGCCAGGCCCGGTCCTCGCCGACGTGGATGCGGGGCGTGCCCCGGTCCAGCTCCCGCACCACGTCATCGGCGTCGCGACCGGACGCGGACAGGTCGATCTCGAGGACCGGCACGTCGAGGTGGTGCTCGTAGCCATCCCGGACCGAGCACCGGGCGTCGGCCTCCAGCGCGGCCCGGACGTCGGCCAGCTCCTGCGCCCCGTGCCGGTGGTGGGCGTCCGGGTCCCGGACGAACGCCCGCAGGGCGACGAGCAGGCCGATGATCTGTTCGCGGCCGACCTTCATGCCCCGGCCGATGCCGTGCCGGCCGCGGACGGGGTCGGCGCCGGTGATCTCCGAGCGCTGCCAGGTGCGGGGCCGGATGTCCATGTCCTGGTGGTGCAGGGCGACGGCGCCGACCAGGTCGGCCCGGCCGCAGAGGATCCCGGCGGTGTGCGGGCCCCGGAACGCCTTCCCGGCGCTGATCGCGACCAGGTCGGCGCCGCCGTCGAGCAGTTCCGCGAGCCTCGCCAGGGGTGGTACGTCCATCGCGGCATCGACGAGCACCGGCACGCCGGCGCGGTGGGCCAGCTCCGAGACCTCGGCGATGCCGAGGTGGTCGCCGCCGCGGCCGGGCCGCCACAGCACCAGCGCGGCCCGTTCGTCGAGCTCGCGGGCGAGCTCGTCGGGGCGGGTCGAGCCGGGGTAGCCGATCTCGACCAGGTCCGCGCCGGCGGCGGTCAGCGCGTGGTCGTAGGGGTCGCGGTGGGCCCGCTGGATGATGACCCGGCGGCGGGGCCCGGCGACGTCGGGCAGCACGTCGATGGCCGCCGGGCGGTCGCCGGCGAGGCAGACGGCGGTGGCGAGGCTCAGGGCCGCGGCGGCGCCGCTGGTGACGTAGGCGGCGGGCGCGCCGAGCAGGGCGGCGATCTCGGCGCCGGCGGCCTCCTGGAGCTCGTCCATGCGCACATTGCGTGCGCCCGCCGCCCGCATCGCCTCCACGACCTCGTCGGACAGCGGCAGGCCGCCCAGCCGGGTGGCCGGCCCGACCGCGTTGATGATGGTTCGCACGCCCAGTTCGGTATAGATGTCCACGTGTTGATGCCCCTTCAGATTGGTTCGGCGCGGTACACGATCTCGCCGGCCCGGACGGTCAGCACAGCCGCGACGGCCGGTGCCGGGTCCTCGGTCACCCGCAGGACCGCGACGTCGGCCGGTGCACCCGCGCGGAGCGTCCCGATGCCGGCGCCGTCCAGCCCGGCGACCCGGGCCGGCGCCACCGTCGTGCGGCGGACCACCTCGGGCAGGGTGACGCCGAGCCCGAGGAACTTCGCCATCACGTCCGGCAGGCCGCCGACGATGTCGCGGGAGTAGGTGTGCAGATCGGAGCTGATCGTGTCGGGCAGGAACCCGGCGCCGACCGCGGCCCGGGCCTGCTCCAGGTCGAATCCGCACATGCCGTGCCCGACGTCGAAGAGCACGCCGCGCTGCCGGGCCTCGCGGACCAGGTCGATGACCCGGCCGCGCTCGGTGTACGGAGTGCCGGACAGGCCGGTGAAGCAGTGCGTGAGGACGTCGCCGGGGCCGAGCCGGGCCAGGATGTCGGCCAGGGACGCCGGCGGAGGCCCGAGGTGCACCATCAGCGGCAGCCCCTCGGCGTCGGCGACCTCGCGAGCCCGGTCCAGGGCGACGACGCCGTTGTCGCCGGCGACGTCGGCTGACGCCCGGACCTTCACGCCGATGATCCGTTCCCGGTGTTCGGCGATCGCCGCGCGGCAGGCGGCGGGGTCGACGTACGGGAGGGTCTTGAGCTCTCCGGAGAGCAGGATGCTCGTGGTGCCGACGGTGGAAATGTTGATGAACGCGCCGATCCGGGTGCGGGCCCGTTCGACCGTACCGCGGACGAACGCCCCGAACAGGTGCGCGCCGGCGCTGCCGGTGTCCACCATGGTCGTGACCCCGCTGGGCGGGCCGACCACGTCCGGGTCGACACCGAGATCCTGGCCGACGAAGACGTGCGTGTGCAGGTCGACCAGGCCGGGCGTCACCACCAGCCCCGACACGTCCACGACCCGGTCCGCCGGGTCCGCGGTGGCGGCGATCCGCCCGTCGCGCACGACGAGGTCCCCCGGGGCCAGGGTGCCGGTCTCGGGGTCGCAGACGAGGCCGCCGCGGAGCACGAACCCGGTCATGACAGCCTCACCGGCTGCCCGGTGCGGGCCGACTCAGCCGCCGCGGCGGCGCAGACCACGGCCAGCCGCCCGTCCTCGGCGGCCGGGACGGCGGGCTCCAACCCGGCGCAGGCCGCCACGAACGCCGAGAGCTGCCGGTGCAGCCAGTCGTCGCCGGCGTACGACTCGGCCCGCTCCCCCGCCGTGGACGACGCGGCGAGCGTGCCGCCCTGCTCGATCCGCAGCTGCCCGGCGCTGCCCTGCACGACGGTCAGCGACCGGGGGCCGGCCACGTGCGTGCGGCCGAACGACAGCGCGATCCCGGCGACCGCGCCCGACGCGAACGTCCCGGTGATCGCGGCCGCCGACTCGGCCTCCCCGGCCAGGCCGGTGGTGCGGCAGGTCAGCTCGGCCAGGGGCAGGCCGACCAGCCACGGCAGCCGGTCGAAGCAGTGGTGCGACTGCAGCTGCAGGATCCCGCCACCGCGGCCGGCGTCCCAGTACCAGTGCGGCGTGCCGGGCGTCGCCTCGACGATCACGTCGGTGACCGACAGCGGCTCCCCGACCACGCCGTCGGCGACCAGCCGTCGGGCCGCGAGCCACTCGGCCCGGAACCGGTAGCTGAACCCGACCATGAGCACGATGCCGGCCGCGTCCCGGGCCGCGATGATCCGGTCCGCCTCGGCAACGGTGTTGCACAGCGGCTTGTCGATCAGGACGTGGACGCCCCGTGCCGCCGCCTCGACGCAAGCGTCGGCGTGGCCGTCGTGGGGCAGCCCGAGGTACACGGCGTCGACCGCGCCGGAGTCGAGCAGTTCTCGGAAGCCGGCGAACGGGATGCCGCCCGACCGGTCGGTCAGCGCGGCGGCGCGTCCGGCAACCGGGTCGGCGACGGCGGTGACCCGCACCCCGGGCAGCCCTCCGGCGCTCGCCGCCACCTTGGCGCCCATGATCCCGGCACCGACGATGCCAAGCCTCATCACGACGTCGCTCCTCACATGCCCAGCAGCTCGCCACCGTCGACGACGATGTCGCCGAGCAGGACGTGGGAGCTCTCCGCCGAGAGCAGGAAGCGCACCACGGCGGCAACGTCGCTGCCGCGGGCGACCCGGCCGGCCGGGATCCGGGGGCGGAACGCCAGCAGGCTACCGTCGGCGAGGTCGTCGACGGAGGCGTGGTCGCTGGCGAGCTGCCGCATCATCTCCGTGTCCGTCGGCCCGGGCGAGACGGTGTTGACCCGGACCCCGCTGCCGGCGACCTCCAAGGCGAGGACCCGCAGCGACTGGCGCAGGGCGGCCTTGGACGCCGCGTAGGCGGCCTGCCGCATCCGGGGCATCCGCGCGGCGACCGACGCGACCGCCACGATGGACCCGCCGCCGCGAGCGGCCATGCCGGCGGCGTAGCGGCGGGCCACGTCGAAGCAGCCGATCGTGTTGACCCGCAGGATGCGCTCGAAGTCGGCGACGGTGACGTCGAGGGTGGGTGAGCTGTCGAAGACCCCGGCGGCGATCGCGACCTTGTCCGCCTCGGCGGTCTCGGCGACCAGATCCTGTACCGATCGCTCGTCCGTGACATCGACGTGGCGGGCGGTCGCCTCGACACCCTGCACCCGCAACGTGGCCGCGACGCGTTCGACGAGGGCGGCGTCGATGTCGGCGAGGACCAGCCGGTCGCCGGGGCAGGCGCGGGCGAGGTCCTCGCCGATCGCCTGCCCGATGCCCCGGCCCGCGCCGACCACGACTGCTGTTGTGCTCACGGTTGTTCTCCAGGTTCTGTGGCGGGCGCCGCCGCGTACGCGAACGCCCGGGCGGGGTTTGCGACCGTCATGCGGTGGATGTCCTCCTCGGACACTCCCCGGTCGCGCAGCATGGGCAGGAAGGTCTCGATCACGTTGGCGTAGCCCGGTCCGCCGTACGCGGCGAGCTGGCCCAGCTCGCAGATGTCGTTGGACAGCATCAGCTGCCCGGCCAGTCCCATGGCCGTCAGCTCGGCGACGTTGTCGGCCCGGAACGACAGGGGCGCGTAACCCTGCACGAAGGCCAGGTTGTCGATGTTGAGCCAGGCGCCCCGTTCGGCGATCGGCAGCCACCACTTCGTCCCGCGCCGGTCGCCCAGGTGCGACACGATGACGCGAGCCGGGTCGACCCCCTCCTCGGCGAGCAGGTCGAGCTGCTCGAGGGCCAGCTCGCCCCAGTGGGTGGTATGGGTCATGATCGGGCAGCCGGTGCGGCGGTGGGCCCGGCCGGCGGCGCGGAACACCCGCTCCTGGTGCGGGGTGATGTGGCCGCGCTCGGTGCCGATCTCGCCGATGAAGCCGGGGCGGATGCCGCTGCCGTCGACGCCGTCGGTGATCTCGGCGACGAGGCGGTCGGCGAGGGCCTCGGTGCTGTCGGTGGTGATGTAGTCCGGGTAGACGACCTCGCGGTACCAGCCGGCGCCCATCACGATGTTGACGCCGCTGGCCTCGCTGATCCGGCGCAGGGCCTGCGGGTCGCGCTTGAGCCCGATGTTCGTCGGGTCGCAGATCGTCCGGCCGCCGGCCGCCGCGAACCGGCGGACCTCCTCGACGGCGATCTCCTCGTCGTCGAGGATGGCCTCGTACAGCTGGCGCAGGCCCCACCCGTCGACCAGCACGTGGTCGTGGCTGAGGGTGTTGCCCATGTCCTCGGGCTCGATCGGCCCGAGGACCGTCATGACCTTTCCGGCAAGACTTTCGGTCATTTCACACTCCCTGCGGCGAGACCTGTCACGATGTACCGCTGAAACGCCAGCGCGATGAGCACCGGCGGGACGACTGTGAACATGGTGGCCGCGGCCAGCGTCGTCCAGGAGAACTGCTGGAGGTTCTGCAGGCCGGCCACGACCGGCGGTACCGTGAGGGCGTTGGTGAGCACCAGCGAGTAGAAGAACTCGCTCCACGCCTCCAGGAAGACCAGCAGGCCGGCGGCGATCAGCCCGGGCCGGGCGATCGGGGTGACGACCACCAGCAGGCAGCGCAACCGGGACGCGCCGTCGACCTCGGCGGCCTCCTCCAGTTCCTTGGGCACGCTGTCGAAGTACGTCTTGAGCAGCCAGATCGCCAACGGCAGCGTGAACGCGTTGTAGCTGATGATCAGGGCGAGCGACGTGTTGAGCAGCCCGAGCTGCCGGAAGGCGACGAAGAACGGCAGCACGATCGCGATGGCCGGCACCACCCGCGAGGCGAGCAGCAGCAGGTACGCCAGGCGCGAGCCGCGGAACTCGTACCGCGAGAACGCGTATCCGGCGGCACCGGCGATGACCAGGTTGCTGGCGACCACGACGACGACGACGACCAGGCTGCGGGCAATCGCCGGCATCAGCCGGGCGACCGCGTCGGTGCTCGAGACGATCCCGCCGTCCTGCCCGGTGGAGAACGGCGCGCTGTTGCCGGTGAAGATGGCGGCATAGTTGGCCAGCGTGGGGTCGTGCGGCCACCAGTGGAACGGCTTGGCGCCGATCTCCGAGGGCGTCATGAAGCTGCTCAGCACGGTGAAGTACAGCGGGAACAGGATCCAGACGAGGAACAGCGCGAACCCGATGTAGATCCCGAGCGAGGCGAGCCGTGAGCGCTTCACTCGACGCCCTCCGTGATCGTGCTCGAGCGGTACAGCAGCTTGACGAACACGAACCCGAGGACGAGCGCGATGCCGCCGAGGACGACGGCGGTGGCCGAGCCGAGGCCGGTGTTCGTGTAGACGAACAGCTGCTGGTACAGGTAGATCGACAGCACCGAGGTGGCGTCGCCGGGGCCGCCCTGGGTCAGCGCCCAGATCGTGTCGAACTGCATGAACCCGAAGATCGTGTTGATGATGACCACGACGACGATGACCGGCCGCAGCCAGGGCAGCGTCAGGTGCCGCAGCCGCTGCCAGGCGTTGGTTCCGTCGACCATCGCGGCCTCCGGCACCTCCCGCGGGATCGTCTGCAGCCCGGCCAGAAACAGCAGCCCGGTGAACGACGCCTGCCGCCAGGCCCCGGCGAGGATCGCGACGACGAGGGCGCCGGTGCTGTCCGACAGCGGCGCCACGCCGTCCAGGCCGAGGGCCAGGAGTGCGCCGTTGAGCGCGCCCACCTCACCGTCGACGAACCATTTCCAGATCATGCCGACCATCACCCATGGGCAGGCCCACGGGACGATGAGCAGGCTGCGTGCCAGCCACTGGCCGCGGAAGCCGGTGTTGAGCAGCAGCGCGAACCCGAGCCCCAGCAGCGTGGAGACGAGCAGGAAGCCGACCGCGTAGAGCACCGTTGTGGTGAGCGCATGCCGGAACTGCTCGTCGGCGAACAGCGTCCGGAAGTTCGCGAACCCCGCCCACCGCGCCTCGCCGCGAAAGCTGACCCGTTGCAGCGAGTAGATCGTCGTGCGGATCGCCGGCCAGGCGACCAGTCCCAGCACGAACACCAGCGCCGGGGCGGCGAGGACCAGCCCGAAGCGGGCGTTCGCCCGGGCCCGCGGTGACGTGCGCCGCCGCGGGGCCGCAGCCATCGTCTCGGCCGTCGTCCCGGCCATGTCAGCTGCCCGCGGCGGCGAGGTTCTTGGCGTCCGCGGCGAGCCCGTCGACGGTGTCCTTGACGCCGGCCTGGCCGAGCAGCATCGCCTGGAGCCGGTCGCCGACCTTGACCTGGAACGCGGCGTACCACGGGGCGACCCGCGCCGGGACCACGTCGCTCTGGTTGGCGAAGGCGTCCTCCAGCTTCGACATGTCGTAGTAGTCCGGGAATGCGGCCAGGAAATCCTTGTCCTTGAACAGCCCCGGGTACGGGCCGAGCAGCGCCGCCGCCTTCGCCCAGGACGTGAAGGTGGAGTACTTGCCGGCCTCGTCCTTCCAGCCGTAGAACTTCAGCAGCTTCCAGGCGTCCTCGGCCCGCGCGCCGCCGGCCGTGGCCCCGATCTGGATGACCTCACCGATCTGCAGCGTCTTGCCGGTGATGCCGGGGTGGCGATACGAGATCGTGACGTTCTTCGACTCGGGACCCTCCGTCGTGCGGATGATCTGCAGGAAGTAGTGGTGCAGCGTGTAGAACGTGGAGTTGCCCTGCGCCATCGCGGTGACGTGCGCGCCCGGGTCGGCGGTGAGCACCTCCTTGGACGTCAGTCCCTCCTGGTACATCGCCTTCCACCACTCCATGACGCTGAGCGTCTTGGCGTCGTCGGCGAAGACCGGGGCCCCCTTGGGGTCGAACGGCGTGATCCCGTCGGCCAGCAGGTAGACGAGGAAGTACTCCTCCAGGAACTGCTTGGTCCAGTAGCCCGCGTACGGGCTGGCCACCCCGGCGGCCTTGAGCTTCTTGCACTGCTCGTACACCTCCTCCTTCGTGGCCGGAGGTGCGCTGATGCCGTACTTCTGCAGGTGGCTCTGGTTGTACATGAGGCTGTGTACCGCGGAGAAGTACGGGACGCTGATGATCCGGCCGTCCGCGAGCCGGTGCCGGGCCGCCGAGGCGGGGAACATGTCGCCCAGCATGTCCTCGACGCCGGCGAACTTGTTGAGCGTTCCGGCCCAGCCCGCGTCGACGTACTTGGTCGAGGCGTAGGCGAAGTTGTAGAAGGCGTCGATCGCTTGGCCGCCCTGCAGCCGCGTCTGCAGGGCCGGGCCGTAGCCGACGTTCGGGATGAGGGACAGATCCACGCCCACGCCGGACTGGTCCTTGAAGGACGACAGCAGGGTGCGGATCTGGTCCGGGTACGCCTCCCAGGCGGTCATCGACAGCGTGCCGGGAGTGTCGTTGGTCTTCGGCGTGGACGCACCGCCGCACGCAGCGAACAGCGATGCCGTGGGAACGGTCAGGCCCGCCGCGAGCGCGCCGCGCAGCAGGCTCCGACGGGAGATCGACGTGCTGGCAGAGAACAAGCCCGGGATCGAGCGCCGCTCATCCATGTGACCCTCCGGCCGGCCAGATGGTTCATATACATGAACCTAAGTTCTGAGTTGAGCATTCGTACCAGGTCAGCGGGGCGCAAGCAAGAGGCGGCTTCGTCGCGACGTCGCCGCCGGCACCCGAGCGCCGACCTCCGCCAACGCGCCCTCGCCAAAATCACCCCGACGCGAACTTCGGCGCCGACACCACCGGATCAGCAACCACCACCTACATCCGCGCCGACCTCCAAGCCGTCGCGACGGCGCTCGCCGCGATGACCCGCTGCCCGACGACGTGCTCATCGCGTCCTGGGCCGCCCGCCGATCGCGCAACACCGTCTCAGCGGGATGCCGTGCATCAGCCCTCCTGAATGTCAGAAGTGTGCCACCACGCCGCCCACCATCTCGGGCGCGACAGAACTCTGACATCGCCCTTCCGCGATATTCCGTGCATTTCCGAAGCCAACGCAGCTCTGCCGGGGGCCGGTTACATAGTTGGAACGGTCGAGAAATGTCAGAGCAATGACACGGGACCAATCTGCTCTCACCTGCAGCAGCCGGCTGCACCTCGTTGGCGATACCGGGCTGGGCGCTTGGGACGCCGGCGGCTCGGCCCGGGACATGAACATCCGCACCATCCGCTGTGCCGCGACCCCGGCGTCACGCCTCCTTGACCAGGAACGGAGTTCCCGCATATGTCCACCACCAGCAAGCGGCTGCGCACGCTTGTCGCCACGGGCGCCTTCGCGACGACCGTCGCCCTCGTGCTCGCCGGCTGTGGCGCCCGCGCCGGCGACGAAACGTCCAGCAGCAAGTCGGCCGGACCCAGTTGCGTCGACACCTCCGGCAGCACCATCAAGCTCGGCTTCCTCAACTCCCTCACCGGCGGCATGGCGATCTCCGAGAAGACCGTCTCCAACGTGCTGCACATGGCCGCCGACGAGATCAACGCCGGCGGCGGCATCCTCGGCAAGAAGATCCAGTACATCCAGGAAGACGGCGCCACCGATTGGCCCACCTTCGCGGAGAAGACCGAGAAGCTGCTCACCCAGGACTGCGTCGGCGCGATCTTCGGCGGCTGGACCTCGTCCTCCCGCAAGGCCGTCAAGCCGGTCGTCGAGAAGAACAACGGCCTCTTCTTCTACCCGGTGCAGTACGAGGGCCTTGAGGCGTCACCGAACATCTACTACACCGGTGCGACCACGAACCAGCAGATCATCCCGGCGATGGACTTCCTCGCCTCCAAGGGGGTGAAGAAGCTGTTCCTCGCCGGCAGCGACTACGTCTTCCCGCGCACCGCGAACGCGATCATCAAGCTCTACGCGGCCAAGCTCGGCATCCAGATCGTCGGTGAGGAGTACGTACCCCTCGACAAGGACGACTGGACCACCCAGGTGGCGAAAATCAAGGCGGCCAAGCCCGACTTCATCTTCAACACCATCAACGGCTCGTCGAACGTCGGCTTCATCAAGGCCTACTACGACGCCGGCCTCACCGCGGCGACGACGCCGATCATCTCGGTGTCGATCGCCGAGGAGGAGGCGCCGGCCATGGGCCACGAGGTCACCGGCCACTACGCGTCCTGGAACTACTTCCAGTCGCTCAAGACCGACACCAACCCGAAGTTCATCGACAGCTGGAAGGCCTACCCCAAGAGCAGCGGCGTCACCTCCGACCCGATGGAGGCCGCCTACATCTCGCTGTACCTGTACAAGGCCCTCGTCGAGGCGGCCGGCTCGTTCGACGTCAACGCGGTGAACGCCGCAGCGAAGAAGAGCACCATCACGTTCGCCGCGCCGGAGGGCACCGTCACGCTCGACGGCGAGAACCACCACATCTCAAAGCCGGGTCACATCGGCCAGATCAACGCCAGCAAGCAGTTCGACATTGTCTGGTCCTCCGACAAGTTCATCAAGCCCGACCCGTTCCTCAACGGCTACGACTGGTTCCCGGCGAACGTCCGCGACCAGCTCGTGAAGGCCGCGGGCTGATCGGCCCCACCCCCACGGACGCGGGGTTGCGTGTCGCCTGCGGCAGGCAACCCCGCGTACCCGGCTCCGAATCCCCGCACACCCACCCCCGCACAGAGAGCGAGAGCACGTGGACGCATTGATCCCACCGCTGCTGAACGGCAGCGCCCAGGGCGCGCTGCTCCTGCTCGCCGCGCTCGGCCTCTCGCTCACGTTCGGTCAGATGGGCGTGATCAACATGGCCCACGGCGAGTTCCTCATGATCGGCGCCTTCACCGCCTACCTCGTCCAGCAGGTCATCGACTCCAGCGACCTGTCGATCCCGCTCGCGCTGCCGGTCGCGTTCGTCGTCGCCGGACTGTTCGGCCTCCTGCTGGAGGTCAGCATCATCCAATGGATGTATCGCAGGCCCCTCGACACCCTGCTCGTCACGGTCGGTGTCAGCCTGATCCTGCAACAGGCGGCGCTGCAGATCTTCCCGTCCCAGGGCGTCCCGGTGGAGAAGCCAGGCTGGCTCGACGGGCAGTTGACCATCCTCGGCTACGACTGGCCGCTGCGGCAGGTGTTCACCATCCTGCTCGCGACCGTCTGCGTCGCCGCGCTGGCGGCCTGGCTCAAGTACACCTCGTTCGGCCGCCGCATCCGGGCGACCGTGCAGAACCGGGACCTCGCCGAGACCGCGGGGATCTCCACCCGCACCGTCGACCGCCTGACCTTCTTCGTCGGGTCGGGGCTGGCCGGGGTCGCCGGAGTGGCCGCGTCGCTCGTCGGCGGCACGAACTCCCAGATGGGCGCGCAGTACATCATCCCGGCCTTTCTCGTCGTCGCCGCCGGCGGCATCGGACAGCTCAAGGGCACCATCGTCGCCGCGTGGGCGGTGGGCGTCGTCCTCTCGTGCTTCGCCTACTGGACGACCGGCAGCCTCGCGCAGGTGTTTGCCTTCATCCTCGTGATCGTCTTCCTGCAGGTGCGCCCGCAGGGCCTGTTCACGGTGCGAACCAGGAGTCTGGTATGACCAAACTGAAGCCAAGGCTTTCCCTCGCCGGCATCGGGGTGTTCGCCGTCCTGCTCCTCGCGGTCGCTCCCCTCGTGCTCACTGATCACTGGCTCGGCAACCTCGGCAAGTACTGCTGCTGGGCGATGGCCGCCGTCGGCATCGGCCTGGCGTGGGGCCGAGGCGGGATGCTCGTGATGGGGCAGGGGGTGTTCTTCGCCCTCGGTGCCTACGCGATGGCCATGCACCTCACACTGGAGACCGCCGGTGACGGGGTACCGGGGTTCATGGTGCTCTACGACCCGCTCGCGCCGCTCCCGGCGTTCTGGGAGCCGTTCCGCAGCGCTGCGTTCACCCTGCTGGCGATCGTGCTGCTCCCGGTGGTCGTGGCCGGCATCCTCGGCTACGCGCTGTTCAAGCGCCGCGTGAAGGGTGCGTACTTCGCGATCCTGACGCAGGCGCTCGCCGTCGCGCTCGCCACCCTGATCAGCTCCACGATCCGCGAGACCGGCGGCGACACCGGGCTCAGCGACTTCAAGTACTTCTTCGGTTTCGTGCTGAAGGACCCGGCGAACAGAAACATGGTGTACCTCATCACGGCCGCGCTGCTCGTCGTGTGCCTGCTCGTGGTGTGGCAGCTCTACCGCAGCCGCTTCGGTGAGCTCCTCGTCGCCACCCGGGACGCCGAGGAGCGCGTGCGATTCCTCGGCTACGACCCGGCCAACATCAAGCTCGTCGCCTTCGTCGGCGCAGCACTGATGGCAAGCATCGGCGGAGCGATGTTCGTGCCCATCGTCGGCATCATCACGCCGGCCGAGATCGGTGCTGCCGCCTCGATCCTCATGATCGCGGGCGTCGCCTTCGGCGGCCGCGCCTCGCTCTTCGGCCCCGCGCTCGGTGCGATGGCGGTCGGCTGGGGGCAGTCGAGCCTCGGCTCCACCTGGCCCGACGGCTGGACCTACATCATCGGCCTGCTGTTCATCGTCGTCATCCTCTTCCTGCCGAAAGGACTGTCGTCGGTGCTCGCCAGGTTCACGGCAGCGCGCCGGAGCCCGGGTGAACAGCCCGCAGCTGCGACCGCCGCCCTGCAGCTCGAGGAGGCGAGGTCGTGACCGGCGCCTCGCTCGTCGTCACGGACCTGCACGTCGAGTTCTCGGGCTTCGTCGCGGTCGGCGGCGTCTCCTTCGACGCGCACCCTGGCGAGGTCCGGTTCCTCATCGGCCCGAACGGCGCCGGCAAGACGACCTGCATCGACGCCATCACAGGGCTCTCCGCGGCCACCGGGTCGGCCAGGCTCGGCGAGCAGGAGCTGCTCGGCAGGCCGGTGCACAAGATCGTCCGGCTCGGGGTCGGCCGCACGTTCCAGACCGCCAGCGTCTTCAACGAGCTCTCGGTGCTGCAGAACCTCGACATCGCCGCCGGACGCCACCGCCACTGGGCCTCGCTGGTACGGACCCGGCGTGGCGTCGACCCGTCGATCGTGCAGGCGCTGGAGGAGACAGGACTCGCCGGCGAGCTCGCCACGCCGGCCGGCATCCTGTCGCACGGCCAGAAGCAGTGGCTGGAGATCGCGATGCTGCTCGTGCAGGACGCGAGGGTGCTGCTGCTCGACGAACCGGTCGCCGGCATGAGCCAGGACGAGCGGACCGCGACCGGCGAGCTCCTGCAGCGCGTCGCGGCGAAGCGCATTGTGCTGGTGGTCGAGCACGACATGGACTTCATGCGCCGCTTTGCCACGCGCGTGACGGTGCTGCACCAGGGCAAGGTGCTCTCGCACGGCACGGTGGCCGAGGTGCAGGCCGACCCCAAGGTGCAGGAGGTCTACCTCGGCACTGCGGGCGCCGCGACCACGGCCGCGATGTCGGTCGTGCCCGAAGCGGCAGCCGTCGGGCTCGCAAGCTCGCCGGAGATGGCAGCCAGGACGCAGCAGGAGGAGGACTGACATGCTCGAGCTCACCGACATCGAGGCCGGCTACGGGCGCACGCGGGTGCTGCACGGCGTGACGGTGCCGGCCGGGAAGGTCGTGGCCGTGCTCGGCCACAACGGCGCCGGCAAGACGACGCTGCTGCGGGTCGCGATCGGGCTCATCAAGCCGACGAAGGGCCGCGTGTACTTCGACGGCGAAGACATCGCGTCGCTCGCCCCCAACAAGCGCGTCGCTCGCGGCATGGCGTACGTGCCGCAGGGGCAGCAGGCGTTCGGGCAGCTCACCACGCTCGAGAATCTGCAGCTCGTCGCCGACGGCCGCCGGGGCGGCAAGGCCCTCATCGACGCGCAGCTGGCTCGCTTCCCCGCCCTGGAGCAGTTCGCCGCCCGGAAGGCAGGCCTGCTCTCGGGCGGGCAGCGCCAGCAGCTCGCGATCGCCCGCGCCCTCATCACCGAGCCGAAGCTGCTCATCCTCGACGAGCCGACCGAGGGCATCCAGCCCACCATCGTCGCCGAGATCGAGCGCACCATCGTGCAGCTGGCCGGCGAGGGCATCAACGTGCTGCTCGTCGAGCAGCACATCGGCTTCGCCCTCGAGGCCGCTGAGCATTACGTCGTGCTCGCCTCGGGCTTCGTCACCCAGACCGACGAGGGGGGCTCGGCAGCCGTCTCCACCGTGCGAGCCGCCATGGCGATCTGAGCCGACATTGCCGGTTTCCGGGCCTGCAATACGTTCGAAACAACGAACCCGGAACATGCCCCACGCCCGGCGCGTGAGGGGATGCCACGATGAGCAGGACAGGCAACGCGCGCGCGGCCGCGGAGGACAGCCTCGAGGACTATGCCTTCCGATATGTGCCGCGCACGTTCCGGCGCTGGAGCGCGGCGTCCGTCGGCGCGACAGCCCTGGGATCCATCGCGTTCCTGGCCGATTTCTCGATCGGCGCGACCGTCGGCATCGACCACGGTACCGCCAATGCCATGCTCGGCATCCTGTTCGCGTCGGTCATCATCGTCATCGTGGGCGTACCCGTCGCCTACTACGCCGCCCGCTTCAACCTCGACCTCGACCTCATCGCCCGTGGCTCGGGATTCGGCTACTACGGCTCGATCATCACGACCGTGGTCTTCGCGGGCTTCACCTGCATCTTCTTTGCCTTGGAGGGCGCCATCATGGCGCAAGGGCTGCAGGTGGCGACGGGGATGCCGCTGTGGCTCGGCTATCTCATCTCGACCGTGGTCGTGATCCCGATCGTCATCTACGGCATGCGTGCACTGGAGCGCCTGCACTTCTGGACCACGCCCCTGTGGCTCGCCCTCGCCCTGCTGCCGCTGCTGTGGATCATCGTCTCCGACCCCGGGTCAGTGCGCGCCTTCACGTCGTTCAACGGCAACTCCGACGGCTCGATCAGTTTCGGCGCCGTTGTCTCGAGCGCGGCCGTGTGCTTCGCCCTCACCCCGCAGCTGGCGGAGCAGATCGACTACATCCGCGCCATGCCGCCGCGCACGCCGTCGAACGCCCGCTCGTGGTGGACGTCGTTCGCATTGTCCGGCCCGGGCTGGGTCATCTTCAGCAGCACCAAGCAGATGATCGGGGTGTTTCTCGCCGTCTACGTCCTCGTGAAGGTCGATCCCACCCTCGGGCACTCCGCGACCGAGCCGGTCAAGCAGTTCGTCGGCATGTACCAGACCCTGTTCCCCGACTGGCTCGCCATCGTCCTCGCCCTCGTGCTCATCGTGGTCGCGCAGGTGAAGATCAACGTGACGAACGCGTATTCGGGCTCGCTCGCCTGGTCGAACGTCTTCACCCGGGTGGCAAAGCACTACCCGGGTCGTACGATCTTCGTGCTGCTCAACCTTGTGATCGCGTACGCGCTCATGATGCTGGACGTCTTCACCCTCATCTCCTTCGTCCTGAGCCTGTACGCGAACGTCGTCATGGCGTGGCTCGTGACGATCGCCACCGATATCGCGATCAACAAGTGGGTGCTGCGCATCTCGCCGCGCTTCCCGGAATTCCGCCGTGGCATGCTGCACGACTGGAACCCTGTGGGGCTCGTGTCGGTGGGGCTCGCTTCGGTGCTTTCGCTGCTCGCGTTCGCCGGGCTGCTCGGCACCGCCGTCAAGCCGTTCTCGGTGCTCATCGCGATCGGCGTCGCGTTCGTCGCCACGCCGGTCATGGCCCTCGCCACGCGGGGGCGCTACTACCTCCGCCGCCGCTCCGACGGCATCGACTCTCCCCTGTTCGACGAGCACGGCAACCCCTCGGGCGAGCGGCTGCGATGCCACGTCACCGGATACATGTTCGAGCGACCGGATATGCTGGCCTCGGCCCAGCGAGGGGCGCACGGCCAGGTGCAGTACGTCTCGTCGCTGGCGCTCACGCTCGACGATTCCGATCGCTACGTGCTTCCGCCGGACGTCACCGGCCCCCCGCACCGGGCGACCGATCGAGGCAGGGGAACGTGATGGAGGAGCCGGTCGACACCGCGACCGCGATTCTGGCGAGCGCGGCGGTTCTGCTGCGTGAGCACACGTTCGACGACATCTCCTATCGCGCCCTCGCCGACGAGGTCGGCATCTCGGAGCGCACGGTCTACCGCCAGTACCCCACGCGTGCGCACCTGCTCGCCGCACTGTCGAACTGGATTGAGCAGACCCACTTCCCGCTGCCGCCGTTCGTGACCGTGGCCGATTTCCGTGCTGCCGTGCACGATCGTTTCCGCGCCTTCGACGCGTCGCCCGCGTACGCATTCGTCGGCGCACGGGCGTCGACGATCTCGCTGACGCTCGACGCCGAGCCCGCCTACATCACGCGTGCGATCGAGGCGATGCTCGACGTATCGGCCTCGACGCTCAACCGGCGGGATCGGCGGCGGGTCGCGGCATCCCTGTGCTACTTCTCGTCGGCGACGTTCTGGGCGCGACTGCGCACGGGCTTCGACCTGGATGCCGCCGAGATCTGCGACGCGTTCGATCGCGCCGTGGGCACCGTGCTCGCGAGGCTGCCCGACGCCACGTGGGCGGAGCCGTGAGCGGGTCGATGGCCGACCCGGCGCTGAGCGGCACGCAAGCGGCGATCCTCGCCGCCTACGCCGAGCTGATCGAGGAAGTCGGCAGCGACGACGTGTCGTACCGGCTCGTCGCCCGCCGGGCCGGCATCGCCGAGCGCACGGTGTTCCGCAACTATCCCACGCGGGTCGATCTGCTGCTGGCGACCGCAGCGTGGATCGAGGCGACGGTGTTCGTCCGCGAGGAGTCGCACTCGATCTTCGACATCCCCCTCGCGATCCGCGACGCGATGCAGCGGTACGACGAGCGGCCGGAGCTCGCGCACGTCGTCGCCGAGACGGCAATGCGCGGCGTGAGCGGCGCGGCGCCATCACTCGGCCGGGCACACCTCGAGCGGCTGCTGGACGCCGAGGTGCCATCCCTCGACGCGGCGCAGCGCAGAGCGGTCATCGCGGCGCTGTCCCACCTCGACTCCGCCGCGACCTGGGTGACGTTTCGCCGCGAGTTCGGCATGGACCGGCGTGACATCGCCGACGCAGCCGCATGGGCAGCGGAGGCGGTGCTCGACAGCATCCGCGACCGCGTCGTCCCGTAGAGGTGCTGGGGCTCGCGGCGGATCAAGCCCTGGATGTCCCGGCGCCGGCCAGCCACTCGGTGAGGACAGCGGCCTCGCTGTGGTCGACATCGCGGGTGGCGGTCAGCAGCGTCACCTTGTTGTGGTTGGTGATGTCTCGTAGATGGTCTGCGGCCTGCCGCCGCTCGGGCTCGCGCAGTTCGGTGATGTAGCGGCGGCGGAACTCGTCGAAGCGGCCGGGCTTGTGGCCGTACCAGCGGCGCAGTGCGGTGGAAGGGGCGACGTCACGCAGCCACTCGTCGAGATGTGCGTCCGCCTTGCGCATCCCCCGCGGCCAGATGCGATCGACAAGCACCCGTTTGCCGTCGTCGGGCGACGATTCCTCGTAGATCCTGCGGTATGTGATGTCCCTGGTCATGGCGGTACTCCCCTGCTGAGCGTACTCGTATGAGCCGGTGGACGTCTTCTTCCCATCATGCGCCTACGCGATGGGATCGTGTCGCAACCAGGCTGGGGACCGAAGGTCTCCTTCCACGCCGCCGCGTGTACCGCCGCCGTCGGGGTCAGGACGCCGTCGAGATCGAACAGGCAGGCGCGCAGCCGGCGCTACGTGGCGGACAGGCCGGATATGAGTCCACCGGCGCGGTCATCGGTGTACGACCCGCCGAGCCGGGTATGGGTCAGGCGACGCAGGTAACACCCGGAACGTCGGAGTGACCAGGGATCATGAGCGTTCGGTATGCAGTGCCTGGTACCAGGGAATCCGTTGTACCGCAGCGGGAGGGCGCCCCCCGCGACGATCACGTGATCGTGCTGTTCGGCGCCACCGGGGATCTCGCCAGACGCAAGTTACTACCCGGGCTGTTCAGCCTGGCACAGGCCGGCCTGCTGCCGGCCAGGTATCGGATCGTCGGCTCGGCCCGGTCCGCACTCACCGACGATCAGTTCCGGCAGCACGCCAAGGACGCTGTCGCCGAGTTCGGGCTGGCGAAGCCGGCCGGCGAGGCGTGGCACGAGTTCGCCGGATCATTGTCCTTCGGCGCCGCGACGCCGGAGGATCCGCAACCGCTGCTCGACGCGGTGGCGGCGGCCGAGAAGGCCATCGGCGGGCGTCCACGCCGGCTGTTTCACCTCGCCGTACCGCCGCAGGGCTTCCCACCCACCATCGGCATGCTCGGCGGCACCGGGCTGGCCAGCAGTGACGCACGCGTCATCGTCGAAAAGCCGTTCGGCACCGACGTGGCGTCCGCCCGCGCGCTCAACGACACCATCCACGCCGCCTTCGGCGAGTCCCAGGTGTTCCGCATCGACCACTTCCTGGGCAAGGAATCGGTCGACAACATCCTCGCCCTGCGCTTCGCCAACGGACTGTTCGAGCCGATCTGGAACCGTGACCACATCAGCCACGTCCAGATCGACGTGCCGGAGACGATCGGGATCGAGGGCCGCGCCGGGTTCTTCGAACAAACCGGCACGTTCCGCGACATGATCGTCACGCACCTGCTCCAGGTGCTGGGGTTCGTGGCGATGGAACCGCCCACCGCCCTGGCCGCCAAACAGCTGCGCGACGAGACCACCAAGGTCTTCGAGGCCATGCCGCCCCTGGACGCCACCCACGTGGTTCGCGGCCAGTACCGCGGCTTCCGCCACGAGCCCGGCGTCGACCCCGGCTCGCAAACCGAGACCTTCGTCGCCGCACGGGTCGAGGTGGACAACTGGCGCTGGTCGGGAGTGCCGTTCTACCTGCGCTCCGGCAAATCACTCGGGCAGCAGCGGCAGGTCGTCACCCTCGGGCTCAAGCAGCCGGCCCTGCGGATGTTCGCGCTGGATCCGGACGCGAACGTCACGCCCAGCAACAAGCTGGTGATCGACTTCGACGACCCCGGCTGGATCGCGGCCCGCATGCTGGCCAAAGAGCCCGGCGCCGCCATGCGCCTCGGCGAGGCGACCATGACGTTCCGGTACGCCGACTCGTTCTGCACCCAACATGCGCTGGCCGGCTACGAACGACTCCTCCTCGACGCGATGCTGGGCAACCAGTCGCTGTTCACCCGCGCCGACGGCATCGAGCGGCTCTGGGAGGTGTCCGCCCCGGTGCTGGACGATCCACCACCCGTGCAGCCGTACGACCCCGGATCGTGGGGCCCGGACTCCGTCTACCAGCTCATCTCACCGCACCACTGGTACCTGCCGGACAGCCCATGACGCCGCCTGCCCCGCGGTTGAGCCGGAAGTTCGTTCCCCTCGGCGGGTTTTGCACACGTCAGGCGACCGCGGCGCGTTGTGCAGAGATCCTTTCCAGGAGGTCGTTCCAGGCGGCGACGAACTCCTTCGCTCCGTCAGATTGCAGTTTCGCGGCGAGGCCGGCCGCGTCAACGCCGGCGTCACGGAACCGGGCCAGCATCGCGTCACAGTCGTCGCCGTCGGCGGGCATCGGCTCCCCTATCTCGCCGTGGTCGTAGAACGCCTGCAGCGTGGTGTCGGGCATGGTGTCGATCGTGAACGGCGCCGCGAGCCCGTGGACGTAGAGCGTGTCGGAGGCTGCGGGATCCTTGGTCCTGGTGCTGGCCCACAGCAGCCGTTGGATACGGCCACCGGAGTTCTGCACGCGTTGCACCCGGTCGGAGTCCATGAGCCGCCGGTATGCCCGGTAGGTGGCGAGCCCGACGGCGAGCCCGAGCTGGTCCTTCAACTCTTCCGGTACACGGGTGGCGACCGCGACATCCCAGCGGGACATGAAGACGGAGGCGACCGACCCCACGGCGGGATCGAGTTGGCGCTCGAGCCGGCGTTCGACGCCGGCCAGGTACGCGTCCGCGGCGGCCTCGTACTGCTCGGGTGAGAACAGCAGGGTGACGTTCACGGGCACCCCGGACGCGACGCACTCGGTGATCGCCGACCGGCCCTCGGCCGTTCCGGGGATCTTGATCAGCAGGTTGGGTCGCGCGGCCCGTGCGTGCAGCGCCTTGGCGGCCTCGATCGTCCCCGCCGTGTCGAATGCGAGCAGCGGCGACACCTCCAGCGACACCCAGCCGTCCACGCCGTCGGTGCGCTCGTGCACCGGCAGGAACTCGTCCGCCGCCCGCCGCAGGTCCTCGATCGCCAGCTCGTAGAACAACTCTTCGTCGGAGCACCCGGTCGCGGACTTCTCCCGGATCGCGCCGTCGTAGTAGCCGGACTCGATCGCCTTGTCGAAGATCGACGGATTCGACGTGAGTCCGGTGACCGAGTACTTGTCGATGTAGTGCTGGATCTGGCCGGAGTCGAGCATGCCCCGGGTGATGTTGTCGAGCCAGAGGCTCTGCCCGTGCTCGTGCAGCGTCTGGGTTGCCTTCACGTCCCCTCCTTGCTGGGTCCGGGTGAGGCCGCCTCGACGGTCAGGTGTTCGCGGCCACCTGCTCCCGGGCGACCTGCTTCACCCGGTCGGGCGTGAACCCGAATTTGGTCAGCAGCTGCTTGAGTGGAGCGGAGGCGCCGAACGTGTGCATGCCGACGATCGCGCCGGCGTCCCCCACGTACCGTTCCCAGCCGAGCGTGGACGCCTGCTCGATCGCGACCCGGGCGCGGACCGCCGGGGGCAGCACCTCGTCGCGGTACTGGCGTGGCTGCCGGTCGAACAGCTCCCAGCACGGCATGCTCACGACCCGGGCCGCGATACCTTCGGCGGTGAGTTCGTCGCGTGCCGCGAGCGCCAGCGCCACCTCCGAGCCGGTCGCCAGCAGGATCACGTCCGGATCGCCGGAGGGCGGGTCGGCCAGCACGTACGCCCCCTTCGCGACTCCGGCCGCGGCGGCCAGCTTGGTGCGGTCGAGGGTGGGCAGCGGCTGCCGGGTGAGCACGAGCGCCGCGGGCTCGCGTCGCAGTCCGGCGACCACCCGCCAGGATTCGACCACCTCGTTCGCGTCGGCCGGACGGAACACCAGCAGCCCCGGCGTGGCTCGTAGCGAGACGAGCTGCTCGACCGGCTGATGGGTCGGGCCGTCCTCGCCGACCCCGATCGAGTCATGGCTGAAGATGTGCACCGTCGGGATCTCCATCAACGCCGACAACCGGATCGCGCCACGCGCGTAGTCGGAGAAGATCAGGAAGGTCGACCAGTACGGGCGGAGCTTTGAAAGCGCCATCCCGTTGGCGATCGCCGCCGCGGCGTGCTCGCGGATACCGAGGTGGAAGTTGCGTCCGAACTCGCCGGCCTGGAAGTCACCGGCGCCGGGGAAGGTCAGCCGAGTCTTGGTGGACGGGGCGAGGTCGGCCGATCCCCCAAGCAGCCACGGCACCACCTGCGCCAGCGCGTTGAGCACCTGACCCGAGGACTCGCGGGTGGCGAGCCCCTTCGCATCGGCCGGGAAGGTGGGCAGCGCCTCCTGCCAGCCGTCCGGAAGGTCCCGTCGCTGCATCCGCTCGATCTCGTCGGCCAGCTGCGGATGCTTTCCGCGGTACGCCGAGAAGCTCGACCGCCACGCGTCGCGCGCCGCGCTGCTACGTGCAGCCATACTGCGGGCGAAGCCGTCGTAGACCTGATCCGGGACGTAGAAGTCGACGTCCTCGGGCATGCCGAGGAACCGTTTGGTCTCCCGGACGGCCTGCGCTCCGAGCGGCTCCCCGTGCGCTTGCGCGGTGTCCTCGACCGGGGAGCCGTACCCGATATGGCTGTGCACCACGACCAGCGTCGGGCGCTCGTGTTCGGCCTTGAAGTTGTGCAGCGCCCGCTGCACCGCGTCCAGGTCGTTGGCGTCCGCGACGGTCGTCACGTTCCAGCCGTACGCCAGGAACCGCTCGGCCACATCCTCGGTGAACGCAAGGTCGGTGGAGCCCTCGATCGTCACCCGGTTCGAGTCGTAGATCCAGCACAGGTTGGCCAACCGCAGGTGACCGGCGAGCGAGGCCGCCTCCGACGCGACGCCTTCCATCATGTCGCCGTCGCCGGTGATCGAGTACACGTCGAAGTCGAACAGGTGGAAGTCGTCCCGGTTGTACCGCGCCGCCAGCCACCGGCTCGCGATGGCCATCCCCACCGAGGTCGCGTCCCCCTGCCCGAGCGGACCGGTGGTGGTCTCGACCCCGCTCGTCCACCGGTACTCGGGGTGGCCGGGAGCGCGCGAGTCGAGCTGGCGAAACGTCTTGAGGTCTTCGAGGGTGATCGAGGGACGGCCGAGCACCTCGTAGTCCGGATCGACCGCGCGCACCCCGGCCAGGTGCAGCAGCGACCACAACAGCGCCGAGGCATGGCCCTCGGACAGCACAAACCGGTCCCGGTTCGGCCAGATCGGATCAGCCGGGTCGAACCGCAGGAATCGCTGCCACAGCGTGTACGCGACCGGCGCGATCCCCATCGGCGTACCCGGATGTCCTGACTCCGCCCGCTGGATCGCGTCCATGCACAGGCCGCGGATGGTGTTGATGGATAGTGTGTCCAGATCGATGGCCGTGGTGGTCAAGATGACCTCCAGTGGATCGTGGATCTTGGCATGAATCCTGCTCAACGGCCCAAGCCGCACCGTACAAACCAATATCCACAGGGTTGCGGCAGACTCACCCGGACCGAGCGATTGTCCTGCCCTCCGCGCCAGGAACAGCTGCTACTCGGGGTCGTAAAGCGACGTGACTGATGCACCCGATACGGGAATGCTCCAGGGCTGGCCGACAGCGCGCCGGGCGCGCAAGAGCTTGCTTAGCGGCGGCGGTTCTGCCAGGTTGCGGCGCGTTCGCGGGCGGGACGTCCAGGTCGGCATCGGGATCCGGTGCGTATCTGATCCCGCTCGCCTCCCGCGCGGTGCGACGGTGGTCGAGGATGACGAGCGCATGCGGCCCGTGACGGGCGGCCCCCACACCAGTCCAGGGTTGGCCCTCACACCGCGCCACCGCAATCGACCCCGGCACCACTCCACGAAATTTGCCACTTGCGCCAATCAGTTTCTTACGGAAACCTATTGGCATGGCTCCCGGTGTGGCACCCGCCGACAGCCTCAGCGTCCTGGAAACAGCGGGCCTGATCGGGGTCGAGAAGGGCTGCGAGGGCCGCCGCGGCCGCACGTGGATCATCCTGACCCCCGTCGGCGCCACCGCGCTCGCCGAAGAGATCGGCCGGCTGAAAGTGCTCATCGCGCGTGTCGAGACCACCGATACCCCGGAGGACTGATGACCATCGCCCTGACCCGCCGGAACCTGCTCACCACCGCACTCGCCGCCGCGGCCGCCGCACCGCTGGCCGGCGCCGGGCGCGGGTGGGCGGCCAGTCCCGGCCCGGCCCGGCTCACCCTGCCCCGGCCCACCGGCCCGCACCCGATCGGCACCGCGACCCTGCACCTCGTCGACGGCAAGCGGCAGCTCATGGCCGGCGTCTGGTACCCGGCCGTCGGCGACCTGCGCCGCCACCCGGTCGCTCCGTGGATGGCCGCCACGCCGCTGCGCGCGCTGCTGGCCGACAACGGGTTCGACCCGGACATCGCGGGGCCGCTGACCGCCGGCCACGCGGGCGCCGCGGCGCTGCCCGCCCGGGCTCCCGTCGTCGTGTACTCCCACGGCGCCGGCGGCCACCGCTCCGAGACCACCATCGTGGTGCAGGAGCTGGCCAGCCACGGCTACGTCGTGGTCACCGTCGACCACGCCTACGACTCGTACACCGAGCTGCCCGGCGGCCGCCTCGTCGTCCCCGACGACGACCGGTCGGTCACCCCGTGGGACCACGCCCACGACATCCGGTTCGTCCTCGACCGCGTCGGGGACCTCGCCGCCGGCCGCAACCCCGACGCCGAGCGCCGCCCGCTGCCGCCCGGCCTCGGCGCCGCGCTCGACCCGGGCCGCATCGGCATGTTCGGCTGGTCGAAGGGCGCGACCGCCACCGCGCTGGTGATGCACGAGGACCGGCGGGTCCGGGCCGGGCTGAGCCTCGACGGTCCGATGGAGTCCGCGCCGCGGCCCGCCGACCTCGACCGCCCGTTCATGCTCATGTCCGCGCAGTTCACCCGGGCCGAGGAGCCCGTCGAGGAATTCTGGTCGCTGCTGCACGGCTGGCGGCTCAATGTGCAGGCCGAGGGTGCGCCGCACACCGGGTACTGCGACCACCAGTGGCTGATTCCGCAAGCGGCCCGGAGCATGGGCATGAGCGACGAGGAGCTCGAAAACTGGATCGGCACCCTGGACCCGGCGCGGGCGGTGCGCATCCAGCGCGCCTACCCGCTCGCCTTCTTCGATCTGCACCTGCGCGGCCGCCGGCAGCGCCTGCTCGAGGGCCCGAGCGCGGCCTTCCCGGAAGTGCGGTTCATGGGCTGACGCCCGACCGCGGGTGCCCAGCCGCCCGGGCTACTCGGGCTCGCGCGTCGAAGAGCCGTCGTCGCGCTCTTCGGACTCGCGCCGAGCCATCGAATCGGGGGCCTTCTCGATCGGGAAGAAGAAGCCCTTCACCGTCGGGGCGAGCGCACCGATCCGGTTCATCTTCTTCGGGACCACCGAGCCCGAGTACTCCAGGCGACGCTCCTCCGGGGCGCGCCGGCCGTCGCCGTCCGACGGGAGCGGCTGGTGGACCTCGACGAAGCGGCCGTCGGACAGGCGGCGGATGATGCCGGTCTCGAGGCCGTGGGCCAGCACCTCGCGGTCGTGCTGCTGCAGGCCCAGCGCGATCCGGTACGACACGTAGTAGGCCAGCGCCGGCAGGGTCAGGATGCCGATGCGACCCGCCCAGACCATCGCGTTGAGGCTGATGTGGAACTTGTCCGCCAGCAGGTCGTTGCCGCCGGAGATCAGCAGGATCGCGTAGAACGTGATCGCCATCGCCCCGAGCCCGGTGCGGGACGGGTTGTCCCGCGGCCGCTGCAGCAGGTTGTGGACGGCTCTGTCCTTCGAGAAGCGCTGCTCGATGAAGGGATAGAGCATCGGCAATATTGCCATGAGGCCGGGCAGCACGACCGTGGGCCAGAAGATCGGCGGGAGGGTGTAGCCGTTGCCGAACAAGGTGAACCGGATCTCCCACCCCGGCATGAGACGGGCCGCGCCGTCGAGGAACATGACGTACCAGTCGGGCTGGCTCGCCGCCGAGACCACCGCGGCCTTGTACGGCCCGTACAGCCAGATCGGGTTGATCTGCACGAGCCCGGCCAGCGCGGCGATCATCGCGAACACGAACATGAAGAAGCCGCCGGACTTGACCGCGAAGCCGGGGAACATCCGCACGCCGACCACGTTCTCGTTGGTGTGGCCGGGGCCGGGCCACTGCGTGTGCTTCTGCTTCACCAGCAGGCCCATGTGGACGCTGATGAGCGCGAGCAGCGCGGCCGGCACCAGCAGGACGTGCACGATGTACAGCCGGGGAAGGATGATCTCGCCCGGGAACTCACCCCCGAACAGCGAGGTGGTCACCCAGGTGCCGACGATCGGGATCGACAGCACGATGGCGCTCGCGATGCGTAGCCCGGTGCCGGACAGCGCGTCGTCGGGCAGCGAGTAGCCGGCGAAGCCCTCCAGGAAGGCCATCCAGAACAGCAGGATGCCGACGATCCAGTTGGCCTCGCGCGGCTTGCGGAACGCGCCGGTGAAGAAGACGCGGAACATGTGCACCACGATCGCGGCCACGAACAGCAGCGCCGCCCAGTGGTGCATCTGCCGCATGAACAGTCCGCCGCGGATGTCGAACGAAAGCTGCAACGTCGTGTTGTACGCCTGCGACATGTCCACCCCGCGCAGCGCGCGGTAGCTGCCGGTGTACGTCGTCTCGCGCATGGACGGGTCGAAGAACAGCGCGAGGAAGGTACCACTGAGCAGCAGCACGATGAACGAGTAGAGCGCGATCTCGCCCAGCAGGAACGACCAGTGGTCCGGGAAGACCTTGTTGAACAGGCGACGCAACGGTGTCGCCGCCTGGAAACGCTCGTCGACCGCTCTCGCCGAGTTGGCCGGCAGAGCCCGCAGATCGGTCTTGCGTCGTCTCATGGCAGCTCCCAGAAAGCAGGTCCGGCCGTCCGTGATCTGCAGCCACGACCGGAGGCCGGTGGACTCACCCCTTGCCGGAGTGCACGCCCAGGTGCCGGCTCCGTTGCACCTCGAACGGGTTCGCAGCCATCTCGCGCAGCTACCCGCTGCCACGACGTCCAAGCCCGGGCCGCGCCGCGGAGTTACGTCGCCCCCGGAGGCGCGAGCACCTCAGCCGAGGTCCTCACCTTCCACGGCGGGCGTGGCCGTTGCGCACCACCTGGCGCTGTTCAGGAGATCATCGAGCTGCGGCCAAGGCGGACGCGAAGCTGTCGGTAGCCTGGTGCCGGTCGGCGCGGGCGGATTCGACGGGCTGTCAGCGGCTTCGGCCTCCGCGCCCGGCCAGTCTTGCTCGCCCACCGGCAGCATCACGGTGAGGGACGTGCCGCGGCCGGCCGGGCCGGTCAGCGACAGTGTGCCGCCGAGCGCTGCAACGCGGTCGCACACGCCCGCCGGGTCCTGGCGCGGATCCGCATCATTGGCGCTGTCGTCGTGAACGGTCACGCTGAGGATCTCGCCCGGCACCGATCCTTCGGCCGGCGAGCCGTTCGGCTACGGTCGCACCGACCTGGCGGGAAGCCCGGCGGCGAGCTGCGTGGCCAGGTGAAAGCGGCTCGGTGGCGACTGGAGCGGCATCGCGGGCCTGCGGGCGCGGGCGGCGGCACGGTGTCGGCGGCCGTTTCGTACTGCGGGTCACCGTGCCCGCCGGAGAGGGAGGCACATGATCCGCGGCGACGAGATCGTGCCGGCCGGGCGCGTGAAGCCCCATTCTCAGGCAGACGGGCGGTACAGCACGCTTCCATTCGACGTCGGTTCGAAGGGCCGCCTTGAGGATCTTCCCGCCCGCGTTTTCGCGGCAGCGGCTCGCCGCTGACATGAATGAACTCGGGCCGCTTGAACTTGGGCAGATGCTCCCGCGCGTAGGCGGCGACCTTCTCCGGGTCGACGGTGTGCCCGGGCATGGCGTGGACGACCGCTCCGATGCGCTCGCCGAGCTCGCGGTCCGGGACCCCGACGACAGCGACTTCGAAGACGCCCGGTGCGCCGATGATCACATTCTCGACCTCGATGGAGAACACCTTCTCCCCGCCTCGGCTGATGCGATCCTTGGCGCGGTCGACGATCCACAGGACGCCGTATTCGTCCCGCCGTGCGATGTCGCCGCTGCTGACCCAACCGTCGGGCAGCGCGTCGACGCCGGTGCCGTTCCAGTAGCCGGCCATGATGCTGGCTCCCCGCACGTAGAGCTCCCCCGCTCCGGACCTGTCCGGGTCGCGCAGCTCCACCTCGACCGCCGGCATCGGCAAGCCGATCGCCCCGGAGCACGAGATCGCGAGCTCGTCGGGCAGCGCAGTGAGCACGCCGGTCGACTCCGTACAGCCGAATCCGTTGATCAGGGCCGCGTTCGGGAAGAGCTCTCGAAGGATTGGTGCGAGCTCCGGTGGCACCGGCGCTCCGCCGAACAGGGCGGCCTGCACGTGCGATGTATCGAGCGCGCTGGCGGCGGGATGATGCGAAGAACAGATACGCGCAGCAGTTGCCCGCGCCGCCGAGCCCAGCTCGTAACGATGGTCATCGCACACGACTACATCAATGGCGAGACCATCCGCATGGACGGCGCCCTCCGCATGGCAGCCCGCTGACGTCCCCGCTGTCAGCGGTGTCCGGCCGAGCGACACGGCACGGCCCGGATGTGACGTCCGCCGGACTGTGCAGCATCGTCGAGATGCAAACCGCACACGTCGTTGTGCCTGCCGTCGAGAAAGTCGGTTGCGAGTGGCCGGCATCGGATGTTTGGTGGACCGGCGACCGCTCACGGGAGGGAACATGACGCGCATGTCGCTACCCGCCCCCACGCTGCACGCCGCTCGCCTTCGACTGCGCCCCTTCGACGACGCGGATGCGAACGACCTCTTCGTGCTGCACAGCAGCCCCCATGTTCTGCGCTACTGGGACGCGCCGCCCTGGAACGAACTCGCGCGCGCCGAGCGGTTCATCACGGCTTGCCGGCAGATGGCAGATGAGGGCACCGGGGCGCGGCTGGCCGTGGATCGTGTCTGCGATGGTGCGTTCATCGGCTGGTGCAGCCTGACGCGGTGGAATCCGGACTACCGTAGCGCGTCGCTGGGTTACTGCTTCGACGATGCAGTGTGGGGCCGCGGCTACGCGACGGAGGCCGCGCGCGTCCTGCTGGAGTGGGCATTCGACACGCTGGATCTGAATCGGGTCCAGGCCGAGACCGATACGCGCAACGCGGCATCTGCCCGCGTGCTGGAGAAGCTCGGGTTCGTGCGTGAAGGGACGTTGCGGGAAGACTGCGTCGTGAACGGCGAGGTCTCGGACTCGTGGGTGTTCGGGCTGATCAAACGGGAGTGGCGGCCTCCGTCCGAGCCGGTTTCCGCCCGCTGAGTCCTCGCTCCCTCCCGAGACGTGGCCCGGCACTCGAGTGCTTTGCTACCCCGAGCCGGAGGCGGCACCCACGTTCGTGCCCTGTTTGGTTGAGCGTCGTTCATCGCGCGAAGGAGTTTCGCCGTCCGTCGAACGCCGTCTGTTCATGTCCCGTTCCGGCGCGGAGCTCACGGCGCGGGACGGCGATCAATACGCTGCCTCGCACAGCACGCTGAGACTGACGGGGGTTGGCCGAAGCCATGAGTATTCCTGTGTTGCCGCAATCGCGTCGCCGGCCACGGCGGCGACGCGCTCTGTCGACGGTTCTTGCGCTGGTCGCCGGACTGATCGTCATGCCGGGGTTCGTCTTCCCGGAGCCCGTGTACGCCGACCCTACCGGGTACCGGCAGCTGTCCGGCGTCGGTGGTGGCGCGACTGCTCCGCTGATGAACGAGCTGGCACGAGTGATCACCGTCAACGGGCAGGAGGTGCTCGGATCGTACGACGCCAAGGGCTCCGCGACGATCCAGACCAAGGCGGCCGGCGCCTGCACGATGACGCGGCCGGTGACCGACACCGCCGGGGTCGACGCCGTCGAGGGGTCGCTGCGGGCGGCCGACAACTGCCTGGACTTCGTGCGGTACTCCGGCGAGCCGGGCGTCGGCACACCGGCGACTACCGACCTGCAGTACGTGCCGTTCGGGCGCGACTCGGCCACATACGCCGTCACCCGCACGACCAGCGTGCCGCGGGAGCTGAGCACCGCGCGGCTCCGGGCGATCTACTCGTGCCAGGACACCGCCGTACATCCGCTGCTGCCGCCGAAGGGATCGCAGCTGCGTGCGTTGTGGCTGTCGATGCTGTCGATCAGTGAGCCGCAGATCGACCACGACTTCAGCTGCGTCGGGACGGTCGCCCGGGACAACGACGCCTCGACGCTGGACAACACGTCGATCGTGCCGTTCTCGACCGCGCAGTACATCAGCCAGCTCGTCCGTGAGCGCAACGCGGACACCCGCGCGAACGCGGGCCTCGGCGTCATCACCGGGCAGACCGGCGGCACGGGAGCGCCGATCGTTGCCAGCGCCGACCCGATGTACGCCAACATGGCGGCGGCCGTGCAGCTCGGGTCGGACCTGCCGGCGGCGTTCACCTTCGTCCAGATGCAACGCGTCTACCGTTGCCTCATCACGACGATCGCCGGCATCCCGGTCACCCCGGCGCTGCCGCCGAAGAACACCGTGCTGCGCGGGTACTGGCTGAGCAAGATGGGCATCTGGGAGGAGGACATCGCCAACGGCGACTATCCGTGCCTGCGCACGCTGAGCGCTGCGGCCAACGACCTCCGGGCGCTGCCGAACAACACCCTGATGCCGGTCACCATCAGCGAGTACGTCAAGCAGATCCTGGGGCAGAGCACGGACCAGCGGGGCACCGCGACGCTGGTGCCCATGGGCTCCAACGACGGGGCCGACCCGGCGCCGATCATGCCCAACCTGGACTACAGCCCGGCGTTGGTCCACACCGTCGGCGTCGGTGTGCCGCGGGCCAAGCTCGCCACCAGCCCGTGGCGGGAGGTATTCGCCGGCAGCACGTCGCTGGTCTGCCAGCAGCGGGCGACGATCGAGGCGTTCGGCTTCGCGGCGATGCCGGACGGCACCTGCGGCGGCGGCACCAACACCGGCCAGGACAACCCGTCCGATCGCCGCCTCGCCGGTGTCGGCTCGACCACGACGGCGGCCGTCATGCGTTCGCTCGGCGACGCGGTGCGGCTCGACGGCGCACCGGTACTCGCCTCGTTCGACAGCTCCGGCAAGACCCCGGTGGCCACCAAGCCGGGGTGCACGAGCTACCGGCCCGTCAACGACATCCAGGGCATCGCGCAGCTCAACGCCGACCATCAGTGCCTCGACTACGTCCGTGTCTCCAACATGGACACCGCGGCGATGCCCGGTGGAGCCTCCCTGGTGTTCGCGCCGTTCGCGTTGGACAGCATCACCTACACCGTCGCCGCGGGCGGCACCGTGCCGCGGACGATGACCAAGGCGCAGCTGCAGTCGGCGTACCGCTGCACGACCGCCGGGGTGACGCCGCTGCTGCCGGGTGCGGGCTCGCAGCTGCGGGCGGACTGGTTGCGATACCTCGGCCTGACCGAGGCCCAGATCAGCGCCGCCACCTGCGTGCGCTCCGCCGACGCCGGCGGCGCCCCCATCATCGAGAACGACGGCCGGGTGCTCACCCCGGACGCGATCGTGCCGTTCTCGACGGCGTCCTACGTCGCGCAGGCCGGCACGACGGCGCCGGACCGCCGGGGCCGCGCGGTGCCCGGCAAGGTGAGCGACCCCGCCGGGCCGGGACCAATCCGCGCCAACACCAGCGCGTACCCCGACGGCGTGACCTTCGCGGTGCGCGGCGACATCGCGATGCCGCGCCGGCTGTCCTCCAGCCAGCTGTACGCGATCTACACGTGCGCCGACACCAGGTTCACCCCGACGCTGCCGGCCTCGGGCGAGCTCGACAAGGCGTTCGCCGCGCTGCTCAGCATGGAGGTGTCCCAGCTGTCGGCGCCCTGCGTCGTGCGGACCGACCCCGACGGCGCGAACCTGGCCGCCAACGACGGCCGCGGTCTGACCAGCACGGCGATCATGCCGTACTCGATCAGCGCGTACGCCGACCAGCTGACCGGCGCCGCGGCCGACGTGCGCGGCGAGGCGGTGCTCGGCGTGCTGGACCAGGGCAGCAACAGCCCGGTGTTGCCGATGGTGCTCGACCCCGGCTACGTTCCGGCCCTCGTGCACCGCGTCTACAACGCCTTCCCCGCCGGTGCGCTCGCGACCAGTCCGCTCAACGAGACGTTCATCGGCCCGAACTCGCTGATCTGCAAGCAGGGCTCGGTGATCGAGTCACAGGGCTTCGCGACGCTGCCGGCCTCCGACCCGCAACCGTGCGGCTCGGTGCAGCGCGGGTCGAGCACGCCGGCCTCCGCCACCCAGGTCAGCTTCCGGGCGCAGGTGCCGGAGGACGACGGCGGTGTCGTCGGCAGCGGATCGACCTTGACCGCCTGGCACGGCAACTGCAAGGTCACCGGTACCTTCAGCAACGCAACCGACGGCAGCCAGATGGTCATCCGGGCGACGGCCAGCGGCCCACGCTGCCGGGTGCTGATCAACGCCAGGTACTTCGACCAGGCGACCGGCGAGACGCTGGATCCGGAATTCCGCGAGATCGACTTCAGCAACGGTGGCTCGACGACGCTGCTGCACAGCCCGGGCACCCAGGTGTACCAGATCGACGGGCGGTCCAGACTGATCGGTCACTACCTGCGGGACGTGAACATCGGCGTGACCGACGTGTCCGCGGGCGCGCCGCCGGGCAGCTCCTCGGCGAGCATCGTCGGCGCGGGGGTTCCGAGCGTCTACGGCGTGGAACTGCACAGCCCGGGCGGCCAAAGCTCCGTCGAGGTTCAGTGGCAGAAGGGCCTCGACCGAAAGGCGTTCCGGATCATGCGGCGGGACGTGCTCACCGAGTCGTCGTACCGGGTCATCGCCGACCTGGAGAACGATCCGTTCGACGGCAAGGACACCATGACGTTCAAGGACGAGACGACGGAACTGCTGCACCAGTACGCGTACAAGGTCGCCAGCCTGTGGCCGCTCGGCGAGATCGTGGGCGAGCCGTCGGTCGAGCTGCGGATCACTCCGTCCTCGGCGCAACGGGTCAAGCACTACGTCGCGCTCGGCGACTCGTACTCCTCGGGCGAAGGCGGGGAGAACTACTTCGGCGGCGACGGGTCCGGCTGTCACCGGTCCAAGGGCAGCTATGCGATGCGACTGACCGATCCGTTCGACAAGGACTACTCGCAGAGCCCGTACCCGAGCGCCGTTCCGCTGTCGCAGCTCGCCACGGACGGCAAGGCACGGGTCGACGTCATCGCCTGCTCGGGCGCGCTGGCCCGCAACGTCATTGCCGATCTCGGGCCGATCGCCCCGATCCCGTACGGCAACCTGACGATCAGCGGCCGGCCGGCCAGCTGGCGGCAGAGCGAGATGGAGCCGTGGCAGTCGCTGTACCGCAACGACCTTCCGGCCAACCGGACCATCGCGGCGGACTACCAGGTGAACATGCTGCGCCGGTCGGCGGAGATCATGCCGATCGACCTCGTCACCATCTCGATCGGCGGCAACGACGCGGGATTCAAGCAGGTGCTGGAGCAGTGCGTCATGAACCTCTCGTCCTGCACACCGCTGGAGAGCGGGCTCGCCGCGCGGGTGGACGGACTGCGGGCGGACCTGGAGGCGACGTACAGCCGCATCCTTGAGGCGTCGGGCGCGGCCACCGTCCAGGTGGTCGGGTATCCACAGCTGTTCCCCGACAACGGGCCGACCAACTGCGCCCTGCTGCACTTCCCGCCGACCACGGCGTGGAACCTCACCGGCGCCGAGATGAACATGATGAACCGGCTCGGCGACCGGTTGAACGGCGTGATCCAGGACGCGGTCACCGCCGTCGGGAACCGGTACGGGCGGGTTCGCTACGTCGACGTGCGGCCGCTGTTCGCCGGCCATGGCATGTGCGCCGTGCCGTCGCCGTGGATCCGGGCGCTGTTCCCGGACAACTACAGCAACGAGGCCGCGCACCCCAACTCCGAGGGCTGGTGGCAGGAGGCCGACTTCCTGGCCCGGACGTTCTGGGGCAACGGCCAGGGCTGACGGACGCCGTTGACGGCCCCGGTTCCGCACACTCGCGGGCCGGGGCCGTCATCAGCGGCGCCGCCACCGGCAACCCGAACGCCGAGGCGCCCGGCTATGTGGCGACGCTCGTTGCCGGCAGCCTCATCCAGGACGGTTCACCCCTTGATCGCGCCCGAGGTCATGCCGGCGACGATCTGGCGGTTGAAGAACATGAACATCAGCAGCGGCGGGACGGTGATGAGCAGGACGTCCATGAAGAGCAGGTTGTACTGGGTGGTGAACTGGCTGGAGAAGTTGTAGAGCGTGAGCTGGACGGTGGCGTTCTGGTCGCCGGGCAGGAAGTACAGCGGGTTGGTGAAGTCGTTGAACACCGCCACCGACTGCACCACGACAACGGTGATGGCGACCGGGCGCAGCAGCGGCAGGACGACCCGGAAGAACAACCGCAGCGGGCCGGCGCCGTCGAGGACGGCGGCCTCGTCGAGCTCGCGCGGAATGGTGGAGATGAAGGCCCGGAACAGCAGGATGCTGAAGGACAGGCCGAAGGCGATCTCGATGAGGATGAGCCCGGGCATGGTCTTGAACAGGCCGAGGCGTTGCAGGACCCAGATGGTGGGCACGACGGCGGGCGGGATGATGAGGCCGGACAGCACCAGGAAGTTGATGACGCCGTTCCACCGGCTAGCCCGGCGTTGCAGCACGAAGGCGACCATGGCGGCGAGCACGACCATGCCGGTGACGCTGGCGACGGTGAGAATGGTGCTGTTGATGAAGGCGATGATGAGCATGTAGTCGCGCGCCTTGACGACCTCGACGAAGTTGTCGACGAGGCGGAAGTGCGCCGGCCAGGAGAAGTCCGGCAGCGCCGACTGCTGCCGGTCCTTCAGCGCGTTGACGGCGATGAACGCGAACGGAACGACGAACACCACGCCGGAGACGAGGATGGCGGCGAGCCCGGTGAGGTGGCGTCTCACTGCTCGACCTCCTTGCGGTTGAGGAACCAGAAGAGGGGGACGATGACGGCGGTGACGACGAGGAACAGCACGACGTTGCCCGCGGTGGACAGGCCGTAGAAGCCGGCCTGGTACTGCTTGTAGATCACCGATGCGATGACGTCGGACGTGAAGCCGGGCCCGCCGCGGGTCATCGCCCAGATGAGGTCGAACGAGCGCAGCCCGCCGATCAGCGACAGGATGATCACGGTGACCGTGGCCGGGCGGGCCAGTGGCAGCACGATGTGGCGGAACCGGCCGAACGCGCTCGCCCCGTCGACGGAGGCGGCCTCGAAGTACTCCTGCGGAATCGACACGATGCCGGCGATGTAGATGAGCGTGGCGAGGCCGACGCCTTTCCACACGTCGACCAGGGCCACCGACAGCAGCGCCCACTTCGGGTCGGTGAGCCAGCCCGGGCCGTCGACACCGAGCACGCCGAGGGACTGGTTGATGAGCCCGTGCTCGGGGTTCATGAGGACCGTGAACGTGATGCCGACGCCGATCGTGCTGACCAGCACCGGGAAGAACACGACCGAGCGCAGGTAGCCGCGGGCCGGGATCCGCGAGGTCAGCAGCACGGCGAGCAGCAGCCCGAGCACGACCTTGAGCCCGGAGGTCACGACGGCGTAGACGATGGTGTTGGTGAAGCCCTTGACGAGCGCGGGCTCGTCGAAGAACTGGCGGAAGTTGTCCAAGCCGATGAACTCGTGGTCGAACAGGGTCCAGCGGGTGAGGCTGAAGTAGAACGACGCGAACGTCGGCACCAGGAACAGCGTGCCGTAGACGAGCGCGGCCGGCAGGTAGAACCAGTACGGGTACGGGCTCTTGACCGTCGTACGGCGGCGCGGCTCGGCGCCGGTGTGCTTCCCCGCTTCGGTGGGGTGCGGTCGCGTGGTGGTAGTCATGATCGCCAGGGCCTCCTCCACCCGCACCCGTGGCCCCGCGGTGCGCGGGACCACGGGCGGGGGTTGTTCCTACCAGCCGGGCAGGCCGAGCTGCTGGGCCTGCTTCTTGACGTCCTGGTCGTAGAGGGCCGCTGCGGCGTCGGCCTTGCGGATGCCCGAGCCGACCTCGACGGTGATCTGCTCCAGCGACGGGCCCTTCACCGGCGAGAGGAACTCCAGCGCCGGGCTGTTGGCGCCGCTGTCGAAGTACGGCTGCATGTCCTTGATCGGCGCGGCCAGGTCAGGCGCCAGGGCGCAGCCTTTGACGAGGAACGGCCCGTTGGGCGTGCTGGCCTTCGCGATCGCGTCGCAGCCGTCCTTGCTGGCCACGAACTGCAGGAACTTGCGGGCGGCGTCGAGCTTCGCGCCGGTCGTGGTCTTCGGGATGTACACCCCGGCGGGTTCCCACACCGTCAGTCCGTTCTTGGCCGCGTCGTCGCCGGGCAGCGCGAAGAAGCCGACGTCGTTCACCTTGTCCGGCGACTGCGACACGAGGGTGGCGACGGCGAACGTGAGCATCGGGTAGTGGGCGCCGGTGCCGTCGGCGAGGTGCTTGATGCCGGCCTCGAGCTTCGTGGAGGCGAAATCCGAGGTGAGGTACCCCTGGTCGTGCACCTCCTGCAGGCGCTGGAAGCTGCGCAGCGCGGCCGGGGTGCTCGCATACTTGGCCTTGCCGGCCGTGTACTGCTCGGCGAAGTCCGGCTGGGCCGCGGCCACGTTGTGGAAGTCGGCCAGCACGATCAGCTGCGACGTCCAGGTGTCCTGGTAGGTCTGGATCACCGGGGCGATCCCGGCCGCCTTGATCTTGGCATTGTTGGTCTCGAAGTCGGCCCAGGTCTTGGGCACCTGGAGGCCGAGCTTGGCGTACACGGCCTTGTTGTAGAGGATGCCGCCGCCGGTCGCGCCGCCGAACGGCACGCCGAAGAGCTTGCCGCCGGCCGAGACCGTCGACTTGAACGTCTTGTCGAGGTCGCCGACGTAGGGCTGGTCGTCCAGCGGTGCCAGGTTCTGCTCGGGCTTGATCGCGGCGAACAGGGAGCCGGAGTTGTACATGAAGACGTCGCTCATGTCCCCGGTGGACAGCCGGGTCTTGACGATGTTGTCGCCCTCGGTGCCCTGCGGGCGGGTCTCGACCTTCACGGTCACGCCGGTGTTCTTGGCGTTGAAGGCGTCGGCCAGGCCCTGGGCGGTCTTGAGCGTGGAGTCCGAGTTGTCGGCGAGGAACGAGATGGTGGTACCGGAGCCGCTGTCGCTCGAGCCGAGATCGCCCGCGCTGCAGCCGCTGAGCACCAGGGCGCCGACCGCGAATGCCGCCAGCGCGCCGATGCGCCGGCGCGGCAAGACTCTTCCCATGTTCGGGTCCTCCGATTTCAACGCGATGGGGGGTGTGTGCGGTGGGGTGTCAGCCGTTCGCGTCCTGCGCGAACGGGTGGACGACGGGGACGGGAGACGGATCGTCCCCGGCGTCACGGAACGGGCAGCTGAAGGTGTGCGCGCCGGACCCGACCTCGACCGGGTCCCCGGCGGGTAGCTCGACAACCGCCGTGACGCCGGGCGGCAGGGCGATGTCGACCGTGAGGATGCCGCCGGCCCGTCGCCAGGCGACCCTGATCGGCCCGTACGGACTGTCGTGCGTGGCCTCGGCATGGGCGAGGCCGCCACCGGGGCGGGGCCGGACGGCGACGCGGCGGTACCCGGGCGCGGCCGGCGCCAGCCCGGCGACGGTGCGGTGCAGCCAGTCGGCGACGGCGCCGAAGGCGTAGTGGTTGAACGAGGTCATGTCGCCCGGGTTGACGGTGCCGTCGGGCAGCATGCTGTCCCAGCGCTCCCACATCGTGGTCGCGCCCATCGTGATCGGGTACAGCCACGACGGGCACTCCCGCTGCAGCAGCAGGTGGTACGCGGAGTCCTCGGCGCCGACGCCGGTGAGCGCGTCGCAGATCAGCGGCGTGCCGGCGAACCCGGTGCCGACGTGGTGGCCCTCGGCCTCGACCAGCTCGACGAGCCGGCGCCCGGCCCGTTCCCGCTGCTCGTCCTTGACCAGCATTCCCGCGGTCAGCGCCATCGCGTACGCGGTCTGCGCGTCGCTGGCCAGCCGCCCGCTCGGCGTCACGTACTCGTCGTGGAACGCCTCCGTGACGGCGTTGGCGTGCGCCGTGTACCGCGCCTGGTCGGCTCGTTCGCCGAGCACGCCCGCGATCTCGGCCAGCCGGCGCGCGCTGTGCGCGTGGGCGGCCGTGGCCACGAGGTGCGGGTCGGTGCGCGCCGCCGCCGGGCTCTCGGGCGGGGCGGCCGGGTCGAGCCAGTCGCCGAACTGGAAGCCGGAGTCCCAGCGGCGGTGCTCGCCGGACAGCTCGGCGACCTGATCGACCCAGGCCCGCATGCTGTCGTACTGCGTCCGCAGCACCCCCGCGTCGCCGAAGCGCTCGTGCAGCACGTGCGGCGCGACGACGGCGACATCGCCCCACACCGCCGCCGGCATCGGCGGCCCGAGCAGCTCCAGCCACGGGACGTAGAACGGCACGGTGCCGAACTCGGCCTGCTCCGCCGCGAGGTCGGCCAGCCACGACGTCAGCAGCCCGGCGCAGTCGTAGAGGAACGACGCGGTGGGCGCGAACACCGCCAGGTCGCCGGTCCAGCCGAGCCGCTCGTCGCGCTGCGGGCAGTCGGTCGGCACGTCGAGGAAGTTGCCGCGCATGCTCCACACCACGTTGTCGTGCAGGCGGTTGAGCAGCGGATCGGAGCAGGCGAACCAGCCGGTGCGGGCCATGTCGGTGTGGCAGACGACGGCCCGCACGTCCATGACGCCGAGCTCGGCGGGCCAGCCGCTCACCTCCGCGTACCGGAACCCGTGCACGGTGAACCGCGGCTCCCACTCCTCGACCCCGCCGCCGCGCAGGACGTACTCGTCGCGGGCGGCCGCCTCGCGCAACGGCCTGAGATAGAGCTCGCCGTCCTGCAGTACCTCGGCGTGGCGCAGCACGACGACGTCGCCGGCATTGCCGCGCACCCGGATCCGAAGCCGGCCGGTGATGTTCTGCCCGAAGTCGAGGATCGCGCGCCCGTCGCGCGTCACCGTCACCGTGGCCGGGTTCAGGATCTCCGTTCGGCGGACCGGCGGGCCGTCCGGGGCGACGAGGCGGGTGGCGTCGAACGGCAGCTCCTCCACCGGCGACCAGGCGGCGTCGTCGAACCCGGGAGCCGACCAGCCTCGCTGTTCGAGGCGGGCGTCGTAGCGCTCACCGTCGTAGAGGCCGGTCGCGGTGATCGGCCCGGGCGCCGAGCGCCATCGCCCGTCCGAACCGATCACGTGCCGGGATCCGTCCGCGCAGCGCACCTCCAGCTGGGCGAGCAGGCCCGTGTGGTCGCCGTAGACGGCGCGGCGACCGCCCCGGAAGCCCAGGCGCCCCCGGTACCAGCCGTCGGCGAGCCACGCGCCGATCACGTTCTCGCCTTCGGTGAGGTGACCGGTGACGTCGAACGTCTGGTACCGGAGCCGGTGCTGGTAGCTGGTCCACCCCGGCGCGAGCACATGGTCGCCGACGGCCCGGCCGTTGAGCTCGATCTCGTAGACGCCGTGCGCGGTCACGTAGAGCCGGGCGGATACGACCCGCGCCGGGAGGCGGAAGTCCTGGCGCAGCAGGACGGCAGGCCCGTCGGCGTCCGCCGGCAGCGGCAGCCGCGCGGCGATCATCGCGGCCGTCCAGTCCGCCGGCTCCAGCAGACCCGCCTCCACGACCAGCGCATCGCTCCACGGCGACGGCTCGTCCGCGCCGGCACCCCACACGCGAACGCGGACGGACCGCCGTTCCCGGGACGCCAGCACGGCGGCGGGCCACGCCACCAGAACCTGCTCGGCCGAGGCGACCCGCCCTGAGGTGAACACGGCCTCGGCATCGTCCATGCCGCGCACGGCGATCTCGTACGCGGCCTGACTCCAGTCCTCGCCGCCGTCCTCCACCCGCCAGGACAGCCGGGGCGTCCTCGTGCCGATGCCGAGGGGCTCGCGGTGATGGTCGGCCCGCAGACCGGCGACACGCAGGGACACGTGAACTCCTGAAACGATTCAAAAGTGGAACTACGCGACTGTCGGCGCCGGGCGCGACGAGGGGGTGTGTGCGGCCCGGGTACTCAGGGTTGCAGCCATGTTTCGTAGAGCGTTCTCCATTGTTGTGCCGGTCACAGAGGCTGTCAAGGCCGACGTTCAGCTCCTATCCGTAGATCAGTTTTCACCGTGCGCCGCGACGACCCACCCGATGCGGCAGCTCGCTACACTTCGCTTGCTGTAATACGTTCTACAAGGGAGGCACTGGATGGCTGCCGCGGAGCCGCTGCCCCGACGCGCCACCATCACCGACGTCGCCAAGCGGGCGAACGTCTCGACGGCGGCCGTGTCGAAGGTGCTGCGCAACGCCTACGGCGTCAGCCCGGCCATGCAGGAACGCGTCCGCGCCGCAATGGCCGAACTCGACTACCGCCCCCACGCGGCCGCCCGAGGCATGCGCGGCCAGACCTACACCATCGGTGTGGTGATCCCCGACCTGCGCAACCCGTTCTTCCCCGAGCTCGTCGAGGGTGTGGCCGACCACCTCGACAGCACCGACTACCAGGCCGTGCTCGGCCCGGGAGGCAGCACCGCCGAGTCGCAGTCGCGCATCATCGACGCGCTCATCGACCGGCGGGTCGACGGCCTCATCATGATCGCCCCGGTGCTGCCCCGCGGCCGCCTGGAGCAGACCGCGCGCACCGTGCCGGTCGTCGTCATCGGCAGGCACGGCAAGTCGGCCGACTACGACGGCGTGGTCGATGACGACCTGGTCGGCGCCGGGCTTGTCGTGGACCACCTCGCCGACCTCGGCCACCGGCGCATCGCCCATATCGAACACCGCGACACCGCCCGCGGCATCCCGACCACCATGCCGCAGACGGTCCGCGCCGAGGGCTACCGCCAGGCGATGCAGCGCCGCGGCCTGGAGGCCGAGATCGACATCGTCGCCTCCACCTACAGCGAGGCCGGTGGCTACACCGCCGCCGTCGAACTGCTCGCCCGCCCGGTCCGCCCCACCGCGATCTTCGCCGGTGCCGACGTCGCCGCCATCGGCGTGCTCAACGCCGTGCACGAGGCCGGCCTGCGCATCCCCGAGGACCTCTCGGTCGCCGGCTACGACAACACCACCGTGGCCGCGATGGGCCCCATCTCCCTGACGAGCATCGACCAGGACGGCCACCTCATGGGCGACAACGCGGCCCGCCTGCTGCTCGAACGCATCGAACGCAAGCGCGACCGCGCCGTTCTGCTGTCCTTCTCCCCCACCCTCGTCGCCCGTCGCAGCACCGCCGCCCCGCGCACGTAGCCGGGCGCCGGCGGGGCACGGTGCGGCCGGTCAGCGGCGGGCGGACCGGTTGCGCAGGAACTGACCCAGCCCGTCGCCGTCCTCGATGGCGATGAACGCGCCCCGGACGCTGAAGAGCACCTCTTCGCCGTGCTCGGTGCAGCCCCAGACCGAGTCGCCCCAGGAATCGGTGAGTTTGACCTGGGCGGCGGCACCGCACGGGGCCCCGCCGGCCTGGCCGACCTGGCAGCGCTCCGGGGCACCCCCGCGCTGGCTGACGGCCTCCGCCGCGCGCTGGATGAGCCCGAACTTGGCCTCGGCGCCGGTGGCCGCCTGGCGATCAGCCTCGGGGACGGCGGTGCGCTGGCCGAGGAGCACGACGTTGCCGTCCGGATCCTGCACGCGGGCCTCGCCGCCGGGAGCGTGGTCCGGGTAGCCGATGCGCTCGGCCGGATGGCCGGCGTCGGCGAGGCTCTGGAGGGTCCTCTCGAGGTTGTCGACGTAGAAGTACACCAGCAGCGGCAGCTCGACGGTGATCAGGCGCGGCTGGACGGCGGCCAGGAGCATGGCGAGCTCGCCGCTGCGCATGTGGCGCCAGCTGGCGGCCGCGTCTGCGCCGGAGCGCAGGACGGACCAGCCCAGCGACGTGTAGAACGCCTGGGATCGCTCGATGTCGGCGACGTACAGCACCGGCACCGACGCCTCAACCGTTGGCAGCACGGGCGAGACTGTACAGCCCGCCGCCGGCAACCGCCGAGCCGTCCGGCCGCCGTGATCCAACCGATATGTATTTGTCGGCCGGCAACGATACCGTGCCGCCGCTGTCGCATTCTGCGACACGCCCCGCTCACGCGGCCGGTCTACTCGTGGAATCGGGTCCGGCGCTCGCGCAGGACCCGATCGAGCGCCGCCCGGCCCGCCGGACCCCAGGCCGGCTTGCCGCCGCGCAGCCCGCGGTCCCCGTTCTGGCCCATCAGCATCAGGAAGAGGCTCTTCACGACGGCCAGCCCGCGGGCGCGCCGGACCGTCGCCTCGTCGGCCTCCGCGTACGCGGCGAAGAAGCGTGCGGCCGCGCCCGCCGGCAGCAGGACCCAGGCGGCCGCCAGGTCCGACGCCGGGTCGCCGGCGAACAGTTCGCCGAAGTCGACCACGCCCGCCAGCGTCCCGTCCGCGACGACGACGTTCGCGGGATGCAGGTCGCCGTGCACCCACACCGGCGGACCCTCCCACGCGGGGGCCGCGACGGCGTCGTCCCAGACGGCCCGGACGCCGGCGGCGCCGGAGCCGATCGCGTCGGCGTCGACGGCGTGGAGGAATCGCTCGAAGCGGTCTTCAGGTAGGCCACGAATACACGAACGCCTCGCCCGGGCCGACGGGCCCGGGCGAGGCGGAGTGTTGCGTGCGTGCGGGTCAGACCGCCGGTACGGTGACCGCCAGGACGTCCCAGTTCGCCGCGGCGACGCTGACGATGGCGCGGCCCGGCACGCTGACCACGGTCGGGTTCACCAGCATGGTGGTCGTGCCGATCCCGGCCATGCCGAACATGTTGCAGCCCCAGACCAGCATCGATCCGTCGGCCCGCACCGCGTACGTGACCGGCGAGTTGTCGTTCTCGACGTCGACGATCTTCGGCTCACCGGCCGGCCGGACCAGCTCCGTCGGCACCGCCACGCCGCCCGGCACGCCGAGCGGGGTGAGCTGGTACTGCGTGTTGTCCCCCCACAGGTACAGCCGGCCGTCCCCGGTCAGCGCGGACACCGCCGACAAGCCGACCGAGATGTCCACCACGTCGCTGCCCGGGCCGAGATCGGTGACCTGCACCGGCACGTACGCCGAGGTCGTCGAGTTCAGCGGGCCGTACGGCCGGCCGAGCGCACGCGCCTCGCCGCCGCAGGAGAGCACCGCACCGTCGGCGCGCCGGAACAGGGCCACCCCGCCGGCGACCGCGATCTGCCGGATGTCGCTGAGCCCCGCCACCGGCGTCGCGAACGGCGTCGTGCCCGCCAGCGCGCCGTCGCACTTCACCGCGCCCCAGGCGGTGACGGTGCCGTCGGCCATCAGCGCGTACGTCGCCTCGACGCCCGACTCGACGTCCACCGCGCCGGTCAGCGGGGTGCCGGGCGCGGTCAGCACCCGCTCCGGATACGCCCGGACGCTGGCCGTCGAGCCGTCGCCGAGCTGCCGGTTCACGTTCGAGCCCCAGGCGACCACCGTGCCGTCGGCCAGCACCGCCGCGATGGCGCTTTCCATGTGTACCGCGACGTCGACGACATCCGTGAGCGTGCCCACGCCGCCGATGCCGAGCACCGGCGCCGCGGGGCGCGTGCTCGCGATCGTGGAACCGTTGCCGAGGGCGGAGTTGAGGTTGTACCCCCAGGACAGCAACCGCCCGTCGGCCAGCCGGGCGTAGCCCGCTCGGCCGCCGCTCTGCAGCTGCACGACGTCGCCCGGCAGGGCCGTCCGCTGTGGACTGTTGTACTGCGCCGCCCCCGTGCCGGCACCGGCCTGGCCGAAGGTGTTGGCGCCCCAGCCGTACGCGATGCCCGGCTCGGAGCCGCCGGCCGCGTAGCTCGGCGCCGCGCCGAAGGCCAGCGACGAACCGACCGCGACGACGGTACCGGCGACGCCGATCAGCGCCTTGGACCTCATCATGTTCCCCACATCCTGTCCGGAAAAGATTGATCATTGGCGATTGCGTCTGACAGGAAGCAGGTTGCGGGCCGCCTCTTGGAGCTGACTTGTCCCGCACCCAAGGCCGACTTGGAACACAGCGTCGCCTCGGCGACACTCCGCAGGTCCGGCGGCGGTCCAAAGTGGATCGTGGTGAGCGCCGGGCTCCTGCGACGCGCTACGGCGCCGCGACCGGCAAAGCCTGTGGTCGCGGCGCCGGATGCGCGAGGATCAGAAGTCGTCGTCGAAGGAAACGGTGCCGGTGACGCCGACCTGGTAGGCCGAGACGCGGCGCTCGAAGAAGTTCGACAGCTCCTGCACGTCCTGCAGTTCCATGAAGGCGAAGGGGTTGCGGCTGCCGTACAGCGGCTCGATCCCCAGCAGCGCGAGCCGCCGGTCGGCGACGTGCTGCAGGTACTCGCGCATGTCCGCCAGTGACATGCCCGAGACGCCCTGCCCGAGCAGGTCCGCGGCGAACTGGACCTCGCACTCGACGGCCTCGGCGAGCATGTCGCGCACCTGCGCCGCCATCGTGTCGTCGAACAGGTCCGGCTCCTCCGAGCGGACGGTCTGCACCACGTCGAAGGCGAACGCCATGTGCATGGACTCGTCGCGGAACACCCAGTTGGTGCCCGAGGCGAGGCCGTGCAGCAGGCCGCGGGAGCGCAGGTAGTACACGTAGGCGAAGGCGCCGTAGAAGAACAGGCCCTCGATGCACGCCGCGAAGCAGATCAGGTTGAGCAGGAACGCCCGGCGGTCGTCGCGGGTCTTGAGCTCCCGCAGCTCGCCGAGGGAGTCGATCCAGCGGAAGCAGAACTCGGCCTTGCGGGCGATCGACGGGATGTTCTCCACCGCCGCGAACGCCGCGAACCGCTCGGCCTCGTCGGGCACGTAGGTGTCGAGCAGGTTCAGGTAGAACTGGACGTGCACGGCCTCCTCGAAGAGTTGCCGGGACAGGTACAGCCTTCCCTCGGGCGAGTTCACGTGCTGGTACAGGTTCAGGACGAGATTGTTGGCGACGATCGTGTCACCGGTGGCGAAGAAGGCGACCAGACGCGAGACCAGGTGCCGCTCGGCCGGGGTGAGCCTGGCCAGGTCGGGCAGGTCGCTGTGCAGGTCCACCTCCTCGACGGTCCACGTGTTCTTGATGGCGTCCTTGTACCGGTCGAAGAAGTGCGGGTACCGCATGGGCCGCAGCGTCAGGCTCATGCCGGGGTCGAGGAGGCTCACTGGCACGCCTCGCACGACTCGGGGTTCTCCAGCGAGCACGCGACCGCCTCGGCGGCGGGCGCGATGATCGACACCGTCGCCTGCTGGATTCGGGTGGCCGGCCGGGATCGCAGGTAGTACGTCGTCTTCAGGCCGGACTTCCACGCGTGCAGGTACATCGAGGAGAGCTTCCCGATCGTGGGCGCGCTCATGAACAGGTTCAGCGACTGCGACTGGTCGATGAAGGGCGCCCGCGCCGCGGCGAGATCGATGAGCGAGCGCTGCGGCAGCTCCCACGCCGTGCGGTACAGCTCCCGCACGTCCGCCGGCAGCTCCCCGAGGTCCTGCACGGAGCCCTCGGCCCGCTTGATCCGCTCCCGGATCGGCGCCGTCCACAGCCCGCGGGCCTTGAGTTCCCGGACCAGGTAGGAGTTGATCTGCAGGAACTCCCCCGACATCGTCTCGCGCTTGAACAGGTTGGACACCTGCGGCTCGATGCACTCGTAGCAGCCCGCGATCGAGGCGATGGTCGCGGTCGGCGCGATCGCGATGAGCAGCGAGTTGCGCAGGCCGTGTTCGGCGATCTGTGTGCGCAACGCCGTCCAGCGCTCGCCGTCCGTGCTAACGCCCCACAGGTCCGGGTGCAGCACGCCGGACGCCGCGCGGGTCTCGGCGTACGCCGGGTGCGAGCCGAACCGCGCGGCCAGTTCCGCGGACGTCTCCAGCGCGGTGAGGAAGATTTCTTCCTGCACCCTTGTGGACAACTCGCGCGCGGCCGCGGAGTCGAACGGTAGCTTCAGCGCGAAGAAGGCGTCCTGCAGGCCCATCAGGCCGAGACCGACCGGCCGCCACCGCGGGTTCGACGCGCCCGCCTGCTGCGAGGGGTAGTAGTTGATGTCGATGACGCGATCGAGGAACACCACGGCGGTGCGGACCGTCTCCCGCAGCCGCTCCCAGTCGACGCCGGCGGCGCTCACGTGCGCGCCGAGGTTGATCGAGCCGAGGTTGCACACGGCGGTCTCGCCGTCGCTGTTGACCTCGACGATCTCGGTGCACAGGTTGGACAGGTGGATGGTGTTACCCGGCGCCCCCGTCTGATTCGACAGCGCGTTGGAGCGGTCCTTGAACGTCATCCAGCCGTTGCCGGTCTGCGCGAGGGTGCGCATCATCTTCCCGTAGAGCTCGCGGGCCTTCACCGTGCGCACGGCGCGCTTCTCCGCGGCCCGGTAGGCCTCGTCGAAGTCGGCGCCGAACAGGTCCGGCAGCTCCGGCGCGTCGGACGGGTCGACCAGCGACCAGTCGGCGTCGGCCTCGACCCGGCGCATGAACTCGTCCGGCAGCCAGTTGGCCAGGTTGAGGTTGTGCGTGCGGCGGGCCTCCTCTCCGGTGTTGTCCCGAAGCTCGAGGAACTCCTCGATGTCCGGGTGCCACGGCTCCAGATACACGCACGCCGCGCCCTTGCGCCGCCCGCCCTGGTTCACGGCGGCCACACCCGCGTCCAGCGTCTTCAGGAAGGGCACGATCCCGTTGGATTTCCCGTTGGTACCGCGAATCAGCGCGCCCCGCCCGCGCACGCGCGACCAGGAGATGCCGATGCCGCCGGAGAACTTCGACAGCTTGGCGACCTGGTGATACCGCTCGTAGATCGAGTCGAGCTCGTCCTTCGGCGAGTCCACGAGGAAGCACGAGGACATCTGGGTGTGCCGGGTGCCGGAGTTGAACAGCGTCGGCGAGGACGGCAGGTAGGCCAGGCAGGACATGAGCCGGTAGAAGCCGATCGCCTCGCCCGGTGTCTGCGAGAGTCCGCAGGCGACGCGGAGCAGCCAGTACTGGGGCGTCTCAACGACGAGGCGGGTCTCGGGGTGGCGCAGGAGGTAGCGGTCGGCGACGGTGCGCAGGCCGAAGTACTCGAAGCGCAGGTCCCCGCCGAGGTCGACGGCATCGTCGAGCTTGCGGGCGTTCGCGGCGACGAACGCGGCCGTCTCGTCGCCGATCAGGCCGAGCTGGTGGCCGTAGCGGATCGACTGGCTGAAGCTCGCGACCGCCTGCCCGCGGACCTCCTTGTCCACGAACGCCGCGAGGAGCCGGGCGGCGAGCCTGGAGTACTGCGGCTCCTCGCCGATCAGCTCGGCCGCGGTCTGGATCGACAGCCTGTCCAGCTCGGCCGTCGTGGCCCCGTCGTAGAGCCCGCTGATCGTCTTCGTGGCGACCCGCAGCGGGTCGATCTCGTCGAGGTCGGCGACCCACCGCTCGACCGCCTTGACGATCTTGTTGACGTCGACCGGTTCCAGATCACCGTTGCGCTTGCGGACCTGCATCGCGTGCCGCCGCTGCTCCGGCGCCGCCGCCTGGCCCGCTGCGGCCGCGTCCTGCGTGACCGTCATGAGTCCCCCTCGTCACCCGTGGCTGGCGCGCAGGGGGACGACGCCACAGGGAGACGGCGCACGCCGTCACCCGCGTTGGCGTCGGCCGTCCCACGCGGCCTCCGACCACCGCACGCCCGGTTTGGCGCACGGTGCGCTGGCAGGTCTTCGGACTCGCGGGCGCGGCCTCTCAGCCATCTACCGGCCGTCGCTTCCCAGACCTTGGCGGCCCAGTGCTTCGTTGACGGCTTTCGTTCCCACTCACCGCTGCGGGGCAGTCCCGGGTTCACACCGGGTTCCCTGTTGCCACGGCCATCCCGCAGGGGCGGCCGAACCAGCTGCGAGCAACACCATATATGGGAGGCATCGAGAAAGCGAACCACCATATGGTGTGTCGGCGTGTCGCGCGGGTCGCATCACCGTGCGTCACTGCCGGCCGGCGGTCACGTGGCCGCGGTGTCCACCATGCGGCGGGCCCGGGCCGCTCGCTCCGGCGCCGGGAGCACGCCGCAGGTGGCGCAGAAGCTGCCGTCGCCGGTCTTGTACATCAGGCAGCAGGTGCGCCGATGGTGTACCTGCCAGCGGCTGCCACCGGCCGGCAGGTCCGCCACCACGCACAGGTCCCGGGTGCGCGGATGCCGGTCGAGCAGCGCGACGGTGTCGGTCACGAAGCGGGCCGGGTCGTCCTGCGTCCAGGAGATGCTGCGCATCGCGGTGGCGATACCGCTGGCGACGTTGCCCCACAGGGTTCGGCGGCCCACGCGGGTGATGCGGTGCCACGCGTCGATCGCCGGGGCGAAGTTCTCGTCCAGCATGCGCTCGACGAGCCAGTCCGTCGTCGTGTCGTCGCGGGGCCGGTCGCCGGCCGCATCACCGGCGAACGCGGCGTTGTCGAGCCGGCCGCCGTCGATGTGGATCCAGGTGCCGGCGGCCGCCGCGTCGACGATGCGGTCCTCGAGGAAGCAGCGGGCGAGGACGGGGCCGGTGACCTGGTTGACGTACTGGCAGAACAGCAGCGACGCGGCCGCGACGAGATGGCCGGTGTCCCGGGCGCGGGCGTGGTCCGCGACCAGCTCGTGCAGCATCGGGCCGGTCAGGACCGTCGCATGGTGCCAGCCGGGTCCCTCGGGCACCCCGCGGGGTGCGGTGAACCGGGCACCGAGTTGCGGCCTGCTCATGCCGGGCCGTACTTCAGGGTCGGGGTGTCGGCGACCAGATCGCGGCTGTGCGGGTGGACCGGGTTCGCGAGCAGGTCGGCGGTGGCGGCCTCCTCGACGATCCGGCCGTGGTGCAGCACGATGACGCGGGTGCACAGCGCGGCGACGGCGACGAGGTCGTGGGAGATGAACAGGTAGCCCAGCCCCTCGGTGCGGTGCAGTTCGGCGAGCAGGTCGCGGATCTGTGCCTGCACCGGCAGGTCGAGTGCGGACAGCGGCTCGTCGAGCACCAGCAGCTTCGGCCGGGGTACCAGGGCGCGGGCGATGCAGACCCGTTGGCACTGGCCGGTGCTCAGCTCGTGCGGGTACCGGTGCCGGAGTGCGGGATCGAGCCCGACCCGCTCGAACAGCTCGGCCGCGGTCCGGCCGCCGGGGAAGTTGCGGGCGGGTTCGCCGACGCTGCGCCCGGCCGTCCACCGTGGATTGAGGGCGGCCCGCGGGTCCTGCTGGACGAGCTGGATGTCGCGGCGCCAGCGGCGCTCCCGGCCGGTGTGCCACAGCGAGCGGCGGATCGGCAGGTCGTTCCAGCGCAGGGTGCCGGTCGTCGGCCGGACCTGTCCCACGACGCACTGACCGACGGTGGTCTTGCCCGCGCCGGAGGCGCCGACGAGGGCGACGGTCTCCCCCGCCGCGACCGTGAACGTGATGCCGGCCAGCACCTGCCGCCGGCCGTACACTTTGGACAGTCCGTCAACGCGCAGCATCGACGAGCCTCCGGGTGTACGGGTCCGCGGGTGCGGCGAAGACGTCCGCGGCGCTGCCCTGTTCGACCAGCCGCCCCTCGCGCAGGACGGCGACCCGGTCCGCGACCTGCGACACCAGCCGCAGGTCGTGGGAGATGAACAGCATGCCGATGCCGAGGGTGCGGCGCAGCTCGGCGAGCTCGGTCAGGATGCGGGCCTGGGTGCTCACGTCGAGGGCGGTGGTCGGCTCGTCGCAGATCAGCAGCCGGGGCCGGTTGATGACGGCGATGGCGATGCAGACCCGTTGCCGCATGCCGCCGGAGAGCTGGTGCGGGTACGCCCGCAGCAGCTCCGGGTCGAGCTGGACCCGCTCGAGGGTTTCGGCCGCGCGCCGCCTGGCCTCGGCCCGGGAGACGCGATGGTGGGCGCGGACGGTCTCGGTGAGCTGGGTGCCGATGGTCAGGACCGGGTTGAGGGCCGTGAGCGGGTCCTGCGTGATCAGGCTGACGTGCCGGCCGCGCACGCGGCGCCAGTCGGCGTCGGTCCAGCCGCCGGTGTCCGCGCCGAAGAGGGTCAGGCCGCCGGACACCGCCAGTGGCGGGCGGAGCAGGCCGAGCAGGGCTCCGGCGAGCGTCGACTTGCCGGAGCCGCTCTCACCGACGAGGCCGAGGCACTCTCCCGCGCGCAGTTCGATGGTGACGCCGTCGAGGATGCGGGTCTCGCCGGCGTCGACCGTGAGCTCGCCGAGGCGGGCCAGGACCGGCTCGTCCAGCGCGAGGACCGGCCGGGTGGTCCGGCGGCCGCGGGGGGCCGGCAGCCGCGGGCGGCGGGGTTCGAGGGCGTCGCGGACGGCGTCGCCGAGGTAGGTGACGGCGATGACGACGGCGACGATCGCCAGGCCCGGCGCGAGGAACATCCACGGCGCGTCCTCCACGAAGCCGCGCGCCTCGTTGAGCATGGCTCCCCACTCCGGGTCCGGCGGCCGCACGCCCAGGCCCAGGAACGACAGGCCGGCGATGGCGATGACGACCTCGCCGACGTCGACCATCGCGAGGATCAGGACCGGCCCGGCGAGCCCGCCCAGCACGTGCGTGCCGACGATCCTCCAGTGCGGGGTGCCGGCGATCCGGGCCGCGGCGACGTACGGCTCGTCGCGCAGTTGCAGCGCGTAGCCGCGAACGACACGGGCGTAGCCCGGCCACGACACGACGGTGACGGCGAGCACCAGCCCGGCGAGGCCGGCGTCGAGCAGCGCGGCGACCGCGATCGCCAGGATGAGCCGCGGGAACGCCAGCAGCACGTCGACGATCCGGGTGACGACCAGGTCGAGCCAGCCGCCGAGATAGCCGGCCGCCGCGCCGACGAGCGTGCCGGCGACCACGGTGACGGCGACGGTGACCGCCGCGGTCGCCAGGGAGGCCCGTCCGCCGAACAGCACGCGGGCGAGCAGGTCACGGCCGTAGTTGTCGGTACCGAACGGGTGGGCCGCGGAAGGCGGCAGCGACGCGTCGAGGTAGTCGACGGCGGTCGGGTCGGCGCCGGTCAGCCACGGCGCGGCGGCGACCGCCGCGACCACCACGGCGAGGACGAGCAGCAGCAGACCGGCCGGCCGGTCCTGACGCGGGACGGCCAGGAGGCGGTGCAGGGTCCTCACGCGGCCCCCTCGACGCGCACGCGCGGGTCGATCAGCCGGTAGCCCAGGTCGACGACGAGGTTGACCAGCACGTAGGCGAGGGCCATGGCGAGCGTGAACGCCTGGATGACCGGGTAGTCCCGGCCGGTGATGGAGTCCACGACGTACCGGCCGATCCCCGGCCAGGAGAAGACGGTCTCCACGACGACGGCCCCGCCGAGCAGCCCGGACACGATGAGCCCGGCGTTGGTGAACACCGGCAGCAGTGCGTTGCGCAGGGCGTGGCGGAGCACGATGAGCCGCCACGGCAGGCCCTTGGCCTCGGCCGCGGCCACGTACGGCTGGGACAGGGCGTCGAGCAGGCCGGCCCGCAGCAGCCGGGAGACCGCGGCGGCGAGGCCGAGGCCGAGGGTCACGGCCGGCAGGACCAGGTGCGCCGGGGTGCCCCGGCCGTAGGTCGGCAGCCAGCCGAGCGCGACGGAGAACGCGTACATGAGCAGCAGCCCGAGCAGGAAGCCGGGGACCGACACGCCCAGCAGCGTCAGCAGGCGGGCGACGCGATCGGCGGCGCGGCCGTGCCACACGGCACCGGCGATTCCGGCCGGTACCGCCACCACGACCATGACCACCAGGGCCGCTGCGGCGAGCTCGAGCGTCGCGGGCAGCCGCATCGCCAGCTCGTCCGTGACCGGTGCGCCGCTGCGCAGCGACGTCCCGAGGTTGCCGGACAGGACGTCGCCGAGCCAGTCCGCGTACTGCACCGGGTACGGCCGGTCGAGGCCGAGGTCCTGGCGCAACGTGGCCAGGTCCTCCTCGAGCCGGCTGATGTCGGCGCCGGGCTCCACCATGGACAGCAGGATGGCGTGGCTCGGGTCGCCGGGGATCAGCCGGACCATCGTGAACAGCACGATCGAGATGCCGAGCAGGACGGGCACCGTCGCGGCGAGCCGCACGGCGAGATAGCGCAGCATCGCGCCGGCTACCGGGCCAGCCACATGCCGGGCAGGATGCGCCGCGACAGGTTCGGGTCGACGCCGCGGACCCGCGGGGTGTAGGCCGCGCCCCACTGCGTCGAGGCGTACAGGTACACCAGCGCGACGTCGTCGAGCAGAATCCGCTGCGCCTGCTGGGCCAGGTCGGCCTGCTTCGCCGGGTCGAACTCGGTGCCCAGCTGGTCGATGAGGGCGTCGACCCGCGGGTTGCTGTAGCCGCCGTAGTTGGATACGACGCCGGTGCGGTAGAACGCGCGCAGCTGCCCGGCGATGTCCCCGGTGGCCGAGCCGCACGAGCAGTAGGTGGCGATCTCGAAGTTGCCGTCGAGCATCATCTGGTTCGAGGCGGTCGTCTCCACGGGAGCCAGCTCGGTGGAGATGCCGGCCTTCTTCCACTGGCTCTGCAGCGCGATCGCCAGCGGCTGGAACACCGTGTATGTCAAGATCTTGAAGTGCAGGCGGGTGCCGTTCTTCGCCCGTACCCCGTCGGGGCCGGGCAGCCAGCCGGCGGCGTCGAGCAGCCCGGCCGCCTTGGTCACGTCGGTCGCGGTTGCGGTGCCGATCGCGTACGGCAGTCCGGCCGGGAAGTGCCCGGTGGCCGCCTTGGCGTAGCCGTGGTTGAGCCCGTCGACCAGTTCCTTGCGGTCCGCGGCCAGGTCGAGCGCCTGCCGGACCGCCTTGTCCCGCAGCGCGGGGACCTTCTTCGTGTTCAGCCAGATGTTCCTGGTGGTGGGCGCCGGGGAGTACACGGTGAACTTCGTGCCGGACTTCTCGTACTGCAGGCGCTGGTCGATCTCGACGTTGAACTCCGCGTCGGCGTCGCCGGAGCGCAGCGCGAGCATCCGCGCCTGCGCGTCGGTGCCCAGCCGCGCCTCGATCCGCTTGAGCTTGACGCCGCCCTCGGGCTTGTCCCAGTAGTCGGGGTTCGCCTCGGCGATCAGCGTCTCGCCGGGCACGAACCGGACCGGCTTCATGAACCCGGTCAGATCGGGGTTGCGGTTGAAGTCGTCGCCGCGGCGGTCGGCCTCGGCGGCGTTGTGGATGCCGTACGTCGTGAGCCGGAACGCCAGCCCCGGGTCCGGGGTCTTCGTGGTGACCCGCAGCGTCGTGGCGTCGACGGCGGCGAACTCCATCGCGCCGAGGATCGACTTGGCGCGGGTGTTCTTCGCCTTGTGCCGCTCCAGCGACGCCCGCACCGCGGCGGCGTCCACCGGCGCCCCGCTCCAGAACTTCACGCCGCTGCGGAGGGTGAACTCCCAGGTCGTCGGGGTGACGGACTTCCAGGCGGTGGCCAGGCCGGGCCGCAGCGTCGCGTCGTCGTTCTGCACGACGAGGGACTCGGCGAGGCCGTTCTCGAGGATCCGCTGCGCGTCGATGTGGATCGGGTCGAGCGAGCGCGGCATGTTCACGGTCAGGAACTGCAGCGTCTGCTCGGCCGCCGGCTCGCCGGACGTCGCCGCCGGAGCACTCGCGCCGCAACCGGACAGGAACAGGGAGATGGCGACGGCAAGTGCCGCCGCACGGGAAAAGGACCGCATGCGGGAGTTCCGCCTTCCAGCACCTCGTGGACGGTGGTGTACACGTACGTGCCGTGGCCGGTCTCCTGGCTGACGGGAGGCGCGTTCCCGGCCGGCCTTCCCAGGCATCGCTGCCCAGTGACCCCACGAGGGTGAAGGCCGGGAACTCCCGATCACAGTGGCGAGGGCCGCGCCGGCATCACACCGGCTTCCCGATCACCACGGCCCCGGCAGCCTAAGGCGGTCGTCGCGGTCCCGACAAGGAAGATCCAGCATGAAACTGCCCACAGCGCGCCGGCCGCCCTCGCCGTTGCCGGAACGGTCCCGTGCAACGAACGCCGGGGGTGGCTTCGTGAACGGGGTGTGCAGGTGACGTTCGAGGAATTCCTCGCCGCCCGGTTGCCCGCCCTCACGCGGTACGCCACGGCGCTCGCCGGTGATCCCGACGCCGGCGCCGACGTGCTGCAGGACGTGCTCGTGAAGGCGCAGCCCCGGTGGTCGAAGATCGCTGAACTGGAGTCCCCGGAGGCGTACGTCCGGCGGATGGTCATCAACGAGCTGACCTCGGCTCGAAGACAGCTCGCGGCGCGGCTGCGCCGGGAGCGCGTGCACCAAGCCGCCGAGCCGGCCGCGGCCGACGGCCATGACGAGCGGATCGCGCAGCGGGACGCGCTGGTCCGGCTCATCCGCGACCTTCCCGCGCGCCAGCGGATCGTGATCGTGCTGCGGTACCTCGAGGACATGGCCGACGCCGACATCGCCGTGCTCATGGGCTGCTCGATCGTCACCGTCCGCACCCAGGCCATGCGTGGCCTGGCCACCCTGCGCGCAGTACTGCCCCAACCCAGCCTTGAGGAGCAACGATGAGCTACGAGGACGACGCGATCCGCGGCGCGATCGCCACCATCGCCGACCGGGCCCACGCACCGCAGCGCATCACGGCGGCGCTCGACGCGCGGACGCGGGTCATGCGCCAGCGCCGCCTGGTGCTGCGCGCCGCCGGGGCCGCGGTGGCGGTGGCGGCGGTCGGAGGCGGCCTGGAGGTGTACCGCTCGGTGGCCGGGCCCGGGCGGCCCGGGGAGCCCGGCTCCCCGAAGGCCCCCGGCGGCTTCCCGAAGGTCGCGGGCGGCCCGGGCGGCGGCTGGCTGGAGGCCACGGCGACCTGGCGCCCCGGGTTCCTGCCCGACGGCTACGGCCAGGTGATGGCCTCGGTCCTGGTGTCCGGCGGCGCCGCGGCCGCCACGAGCCGCGGCTGGGCCCCCGCGCCGGGCACCGGCACCACGGGCGCGACCGTGACCCTGATCATCGGCGACGACGGCCCGCCCCGTCACACCGGGGGAACCGTGTCGATCAACGGCGTCGAGGCCGAGGTGCTGGACCGCATCGAGGGCGCGTCCGGCGTGACGTGGGTGCCGGCGGGCGGTCAGCGGCTGACGGTGATCGTGACCGGCTCGGACCGCACGGTGGAGCGCGACATGGCGGTCGCGGTGGCCGAGTCCCTGCGCCCGGACTCGACGAAGATCGCGGTGGGCCCGCGGCTCGGCTTCCTGCCGGACCCGTTCACGTCGGGGTCGTGGTGGTACACGGCGCGCGCCGACGGGACCGCCTGGTCCATCGACCTGGCGGTGAACGGCCCGAGCAGTTCGCTGACGCTCGAGTTCGGGCCGGCGGTCCAGCGCTCGTTCGACCCGGCGGGCGCGCAACCGGTGCGGGTGCGCAACGCCGACGGCCTGCTGAGCAAGAGCGGGGACCAGCTGTTCGTGCCGCAGGACGGCTACAACCTGTTGATCACGGCCCCGCAGTCCGGGCTGGAGCTGCCGAGGATCGCCGAGGGCCTCGAGGTCGGCCCGGTGCCGGACGTCAGCTGGTACGGCTCCCGCTGATCGGCGCCCGTTCGGCTCGCGCTCCAGATAGCGGCGCGCGGAGGCCAGGAACAGCGGGATGTTCTTCATCGGGTCGTAGCGGGCGGCGAGGGTGACGA